>DALYDJ010000034.1:0-8086 GCA_031973275.1 Candidatus Woesebacteria bacterium | reverse complement strand
GTTCTTTGGCATAGGCTTTGATTTTGTCGGTGGGGGAAAACCCAACAATCTTGAGCTTGGCTTTGGGTAGTTGCTTGATGATTTGAGGCCAGATTTGCTTGACTATTTCCTCGACTGCCTCGATATTGGGGAGCCATTTAAAGGTCCCGACAAATAACACGGTAGGATCACTGGGTAAATGTTTTTTGACGGCAGAGAAAAAATCAAGATCGACACCATTGGCCACGACACTCGTGTTGGTTTTTTTGCCTAGCTCGCGCTCGATAAAGGCTTTGTCCTCGCTAGACATCGTGATGAGCTTATCGGCAACTCCCCAAAAATATCTTTCCCAATACTTGATTTTGGCAACGTCGATACTCAGGAGTGGCCTGAGTAAGAAGTTGGCTTTTTTGGTGTAATCTTGGTAGCCCAAGTACTCGATAGTTTGCTCGGCCAAAATGATCGGAGTTTTGGTTTTGGGGATGTTTGGCATCATGTAAAAAGTCTCGGCATGGATCAAATCATAGTGACTACTGTGGAGCTCCGCCTGGACTGCACTGCGCATACCAAGGGGTAGATTGCGGGTTACGACAAAGGGGTACGGGGAGAAGCCAGCTAGGAGAATGTTACGCAAGACAAAGGCCTGCTTGGTGCGTTTAAACAGGACAATTTTTTTGCAGTACTTCTTGAGTTCAGAGAGATGCTGACGCTCATCCTCGTCTTTGATAAGAGAGAACAAAGTAATGTCGTGCTGTTTGGAGAGGTGTTTGAGCAGGTTGTAAGTGCGGATCTGACCTCCACTGACCAAGGGGTATGGTAGATAGGGAGTGAGCATGAGGACTTTCATATGGATTTTTGCTTTATTTGGTTAATTTTATTATGGAGAATTGTTCGGTTTCGTATATGAGGGTGTATTGTTTTTTGAGTCGGTTATATTCTTCTTCACGACTAGTGGTGACGTAATAGGTAGCACCCTCCATCATCCGTTTCTCTACGTCTCCCCCAACCGGCCGACCATGACGGTTAGTTTGATACAAGAACGCAGGATCACCCTGATACGGGGCAATCACAATGGCATCTTTGGGAGTAATCTCATCGATTTTTTTACCAGCTTCGACGATAGCTGGGTTGTTGATATTAAAGAAACCCCTAACTTCGAACCAGCCAAAAGCCAAAGATAGAGCGAGCATGGATCCCACTATCCCAATATTTATAACTTTGCTAAACCATGATTTGGCCTGGCCCACTAGCCAGAAAGAAGCATAGGCGATCAAGGCAGACCCTGGAGCCACAACTGGTAGCTGGTAATAATCGTGATTGACATTGCCCTTGGCGAATATTGTCATATAGAGAAATATGGCAAGCGTCCAAACAAAGAATAAGGAGCTATTTTTCTTTAAGTGAGTGGTAAATAAGCCAACCACAAATAAAGCAAAGCCGCCGGTCGCAAAAATGAGTCTATTTAAACGATCGTAGATCAACCAACGGAAGAATGAGCCCTTAAAGCGAATCCCGTCACCGTTGAGTAGCCAGGTTGAGGCAAATGATCCTTCTGGATGTAGTGAGTAGTGATACCTCCAAAGAATGAGCGGGATAAAGGCTCCTATCGCCAATAGATAGACGCTTTTCTTTTTGAAAACCCCTAGTCCCCACGTAGCTAGTAACCAGTAGGCAATTGGGAAAACCATAAAAATTGCATATGGCTTAACTAGCATGGCCAGGGCAAAAGAAATCATGAGTGCAAAGCCGTAGCGAAGCTGATTGGTTTTGGTCCATAACACAGCCATAAAGAGAGAGGTAATTGAGAGTGCAACAAAAGTGGGGTCTGGCATAAAAACCCGACTGTAGTAGATGTTGTAGGGCAAAAGTTGGTAGTAACCCAAAGTAAGCAAGGCTGGGCCGATCCCGAGGGTAATCCTAACCAAGCCATAGAGCGAGGCGGCACCAAACGTCGCAAATACAATACTGACAATGCGGCCTAAATATTCGTGAACTCCAAATTGCTTGTAGAGGATAGCCACGATGGCGTTGTAAAGGGGAAATTCGTTAATGAAATACCTATTGGGATTGGGTAGGTTGTGCTCATTGAGTGCCAAAAAACTGTCTGATTGGGGATATAACATATCAAATTTGTCTTTGACAAAATTTCGAGCCACCGAGGCAGTATCGGCTTCTCTCCAAGAATGCCAATCAGCTAGAGGTGCCTCTAGCTTGTAGGTGCGAACATAGACTCCCACAAAGAGGAGCGATAAAACGATGATCCACTCACTAATTTTCTTTAGCATATTTTTGGTCGTATAAATAAGCAACTAGTGCAACGATCATCCAATAAGTGTAGGCAACTTTAGATGACTCAAAGATATCAATATAAGTAGCAGTGACAAGCATGGCGACGGTTGCACCAATAGCCCCCAAGCTAAGGACCAAAGTTGTACCAGTATTGTTTTGGATATTGCAGAGTGAATATTTGATCACAAGATAAATGATATAGAGGAAGGCGAGAGTACCCAGTATACCTGTCTCGCCTAGCATGCGAAGGAAATCGTTGTCGGTCGACTCGGCATAGGTAAACTCGCCCACGTTGGTTTTAACTAGTGTGGAGTAGCCACTACCTAAGATGGGGTTGCTCTTGAAACCTTTGATGGCTTGAGGCCAGAGGGCATCGAGTCTAATACCCATGGAGAGGCCATATTTAAGAGCATTGGCTGAGTACTGGGGACCGTTATAAACAGTGCCCGCTTCCTCGGCAGTATCTCGTCTGATTTGCTCTGACTCCTCAGTAACATCTGAAGGCAACCCGACTGTGGGGGTCGGCTTTGGGGTTGGCTTGACCGTGCTTGGTGGCATGTCAGAGCTCGAAGCTACGATTTCTAATTGAGTTTTCTCTACTTCTGTTAGCTCGATGGGCTTAAGTGGTTCATTTTTGAATAAGAAAGCGAGGAGAGATGGGAGCTCGGCCACGGTCTGACTGTCCTTTGGCTCGCTCACAAATGGCTGGTTAACAATCGTTTGGACCGCTAAGATTTTTTCCCTAAGATCTTTGTTGGGGAGCACTTGGAGGAATCTCTCGAGCAAATTACTAAAGGTAAACATGATGATAAAACTGATAAACATGGTAGCAAACCAACGTTTGAGCACCCAACCCCACCCTTTTGATTTAATTAGCAGGAGAGCAACCACAGAAATACCGGCGAGGAAGCCGATGAATGAGGTCCGAGAAGTAGTTAAGACTAAACACCAATAGGCAATGAGCGAAGTAGTGTAGAGAAAAACTTTTAACCCCTTTTTCATAGTCAGCCAAGCTGCGGGGAGAGTAAAAGTGATCAACATCATGAGGTAACCAGCAAGATCGTAGTGTCCACCAAAGGTAGAGAGTAGACGACTGTTGGGCTGTAAGTAGAGCCTGACGCCTTTGCTAAACTCACGGTTCATCGTAGAAAAGGCTGGCCAATAAAAATATTTTTGACCAATGCCGTAGAGGATAACTCCCACAAATGTTGCCACGGCGACTTTGACTAAGAGGACTAAGTCTTTTTTGGTGCGGATAGATGAATAGGTCACAAAGAAAAGAGAGAAGTATTCAATGCGGCGGAACCAGTGTAACCATATTTTGAGGATATGAGCTTTTTCCATGGGCACGGTATGCGTTAGATAAATGGCAGACAAAACAGAGAGGAAGCCTACCCCCAAGTAAATCAACATTATTTTGCCAATAAGATTTTTTGGGAAAGAGACTTTTTTACGCAGCAATTGAACAAACCATACACCCAAGGTGGCTAGAACAAGTAGGTCTTCTAGTCGCATGCGGACAATATAACCCTGGATAAGCTCTGCTAAGGGGATC
Source organism: Candidatus Woesebacteria bacterium (assembly GCA_031973275.1). Lineage (GTDB taxonomy): Bacteria > Patescibacteriota > Microgenomatia > UBA1400 > UBA12108 > CAJAUT01. The sequence continues at coordinate 4,263 of DALYDJ010000034.1, read as the reverse complement.
TTGGGGTAAAGTGGAATCATCACAATTAAGAAACCTGTCAGGAGAGTGAGGATGTTGAGGTCTAGCCAAGCCAATATTTTTTTCATGTGTTTTGAAAATACTTTTTATATTCTAACATCGCCTCGTGTTTGGCGGGAATAAAGGCAAAAACTATTAATCTCAATAATACTCCAGTATAGAGGAGGAGATGCAGATAGCCTAGTTGGCCTGGATAGTGTTTGGCGTAGAGATATTCAATACCTTTGAGTTCTTGGACCAGGCGGGAGGCACCCGATTTTTTGGTACTAGCACTGCCAATGTGGGTAATGCTGACACTAGATTCGTAGATACAGTTCATGCCATTTTTTTGGTTTAACCGGAGGAAAAGCTCGACTTCTTCACAGTACATGAATATTTTTGAGTCGAAACCAGAAACAGCCGCAAAATCGCTACGCCTGAGCAAAATACAGGCCCCCATCAACCACTCCACTTCCTGGTTATTTTGATAAAAATTGGGATTCTCTTGGTGATATGGCCGAGGGAAAAAATACTTGAGGATGGGGAGGCGATCTAGGCCCCACATCCAACCCATGACACGCGTGAGGGTGGGAAAGTAGCCTGCAGATGGCTGAAAACTACCGTCTGGATAGAGGTACTTGGGGCCGACAGCCACGACTCGAGGGTGTGACTCGAGATAACTGATGAGCGTGGGTAAGACTGCTGGCGTGAGGAAAGCGTCGGTGTTGAGAAAAAGGAGATACTTGCCCTGTGCGACATCCGCACCCTGATTATTTGCTCCACCAAACCCACAATTATCGGTGTTTTTGATTACTTTGAGCCGAGGATAGGCAGTGGATAAGGCAGGCAAAGTCCCGTCGGTTGAGTGGTTGTCGACCACAATAATCTCGATTTGGTCTTTGGGTAGTGACGAAGTTGTGATTTTAGCGATGCAGTCGAGGAGGAGGGATTTGGTGTTATAAGAAACAATGATGACAGAAACTATCGGCGACATAATTCTCCAATCTTAAATTCTCAAATTCTCCAATAAGTTATTGGAATAATTTAAATCTTCCAAGTAGATAATGTGGGTCTTTGAGACGGCGCTCACCAATAACTTTGGCGGGTACACCGCCGACTATGGCGTATGGCTCTATGTCTTTAGTAACCACTGCCCCGGCCCCAACTATGGCCCCATCCCCGATGGTGACTCCAGCCAAGATAATCGAGCGAGGACCAATAAAGACATAGTCACCAATTGTGACTGGAGCCAAGGTGGCAGAAAAAGTCTCTGAGTGGATATCGTGTTCACTACTATAAATCATTACCTCTGAAGCAATATCGGTGTGACTGCCGATTGTGACATTGTCTCTACCGTCAATAAAGCAGGCGTAGCCAATAATCGTCCCCTGCCCGATTTTGATATTGCGGGGATCAAAGACGCGAATCCCAGTGTGGAGAGTACTTTGCTTACCTAGTTTGACGCCAGCTAATTGCCAGATTAGATTACGTACCGAGTGGAGAGGAATATAAGTAGCTATGTGGAGGAGCATGAGCTCAAAGTCGAGGAGATAGCTTTCGATGCGAGGAATTAACTTGAGAGTAATCGCCTGGCCCCAGGTGTAGCTTTTGCCATGTTTGTCCTGCAAAGGAAAGTTCATATAAAGATTGTACCGCAAATCAACCCCATATCGGCAAGTCGATGGGTTTTTTAAGGTATTCTTTGTACAGCTCTAGATCTTCACCATGATCAAAGGCGATTTGATCGGATGGTGGCAGAGCGTCGAGTGAAAACCACTTGAGTTTAGCAACCTCGTTGTCTGGTTTGCCTACCTGCTTTACTGCTTGGGCGATAAAGATCATGTCCACATTCTGACGGTCTTCTTTGGGGCGATTGGGGTTGTCGTTGATCCGAAAAAGTTGGAGGTTGTCTATTTCCCAGCCACTTTCTTCCATAACTTCTCGTTTGGTTGCCTGAGAGAGATTTTCCCCAAATCCAAAGAAACCACCAAGTAATGCCCACTTGCCTGCTTCTAGCATTGTTATGCCTTTGACTTTCGCACGTAAACCCATGAGGACTTGATTGTCTTTAACTACAATGGCATTGACTGTGACGTGGCGTAAACCATGACTAGCCAGATTGCCATTTTCAAATGTACAGCTAATCATTTTGCCTCCTTAAGTAAAACCTTTAGCGATTCATCTGCACATTTTGCCCAGGAGAAATGCTTGGCGCGGGCGAGTGATTTTTTTACCCAAGAAGCTCGGTCGGTTTTGATCTCCATGATGGCTTGGGCGATACCTTCTGGATCAATGGGATTAAATAGAACGCCAGCAGAACCAACTACTTCGGGTAGCGACGAATTGTTGGAGACAGCAGTGGGCGCGCCACACCCCATGGCCTCGATCGCGGGGACGCCAAACCCTTCATAGAGAGAAGGTAGGACATAGACATCGGCATATGTATAGAGCGCTTTGCGGGTTGTATCTGAGATATATCCTGTGAGGATGATATCTTTAGCCTCAGGTGAGGAGCGGATGACCTCGAGAGTTTCACTGGCCAACCAGCCTATCTGGCCGGCTATGACTAGTTTGCCGCGATACCCCGATTGTTTTAAAAGATGAAATGCCTGAACCAATTTGATGGCGTTTTTGCGGGGCTGGATGGTACCCAAAAATAGGAGATAGGAATTAGGAGTTAGATGATAGGAATCAAGAATGTTTTTGTCTGGTTTTTGGGTGGTATTAAAAATCTCGGAGTCATAGCCATTGTGGACAACACTAATTTTGTCAGCTGACACACTATAGAGCTTAACTAAATCCTGTTTAGTGGCGAGAGACACCGATAATATATGATCTGCCTGACCTATGGCATGGCGAGTCCAATTTTTAAGCTTGTACAAGTCGCTCGGCAAGAATAGATCGGGAAAATATTCGTAGGCGAGATCGTGAATAGTAACTACGCTTTTGCTCCCGATGTACCTTGGCATATAGTGAGCTGGTGACCAGAAAACATCGTTCTTTTTGTGACTGGCGAGATAGAGTGGTAACCCAAAACGAATCCATGCTTTTGAGGGCGTGGGCTGGTGGTAGTGCCAATGGTCTGACTCGGGTGGCATATCCCCTTGCAATGCGTCGCGATGATAGAGGTGGAAATCGAGCTCTCTGTGGGTGTACCACTGTTTCAAAATGTTAAAAGTGTATTGTCCCGTCCCAACCCGGTTTTTGACATTGGCTTCGTTGGCGTCAATCCCGATGGATAATTTTTTCATAAACCTCCAAGGTTTGTTTGGCAGTATTATCCCAAGTAAATTTTTGCGATTGCTTTAGGCCAAGCTCGATCAGCTTGGAGCGAGAGGCTAGTGCCTGTTTGATCCCAGTAGATAACGAGGTCACATTGGTTGGATCAATTAAGATTCCTGCCTTGCCCACTAGCTCAGGGAGCGAGGAAATATTTGAGGTCACAACAGGTGTCTGGCACGCCATGGCTTCGAGAATGGGGAAACCAAAACCTTCGTAGAGGGAGGGATAGGCAAAAACACTGGCCGAGGCGTAGACAGCGGGCAGATCGGAGTCTGGTACATACCCAAGAGTTTTAGTTTGACTCCCCCACCCATGCTTACCGACAATCACGAGCGGGATGTCGAGCGAGCTAACCGCTTCTACGAGGCGAGCCAGGTTCTTGCGTGGCTCCTGGGTACCTACGGATAAAATAAACTGATCAGGCAAATTATATAATCTTTTCACTCGATCAATTTCTTTGGTTTTTTGTGGAGCATAACGCTTGTCTATACCTGGATATACCACGTCAATCCGCGAACTAGGGAGGTGATATATTTCCATAAGATCATTTTTTGTACTCTTTGAATCGGCGATAATCTGTGTCTCTGATGCGACAATCTTGTTCAAACGCTTTGTTTGAGCACGAAGTATTGAGGGTTCAACCGTCGACGGATATTTGACAAAAACCAAGTCGTGAACCGTGGTCACGATAGGAGCTTTGGCACTAGGCTGGCTCCAGTCAGAGGCATGGATCAAATCAACGGGCCCAGTGAGTAGCTCAAAGGGAATCTCGCTATCTGTCAAAGCAAAACCGGCTAATCTAGGGGGGAGAGGAAAGATCTTCCAGGTCGCTTGATTCCAGGGTTTTTCCTGGCTAAGCCGTGTAAAGAATGAGCGCTGACGGAGAGTCCCTGCGTAGAGGACAAATTCGTGAGATGAGGACTCGAGGAGTGCTTTGGTGAGGCCAGTAACATATCTAGAGACACCACTACCCAAGTAACACAT
>DALYDJ010000033.1:4011-8365 GCA_031973275.1 Candidatus Woesebacteria bacterium | reverse complement strand
CTAATTTCTTTGAGATACTTTTGGAGGTCTTTGTTTAAAAATTGTTCGTAGGATTCTCGTTGGACTAAAGTAAGGTCGAGTGAAGGAAGGTTAAGATTTTCGTTTCCCCAGTATAAGCGCTTCTTCTGTGTCATGGAATGAATCCCTCTCTTACTTATAGCCACTAATATAAATTGGACGTACTCTTTTTATTCGTACGCCCAACTCACTAATCACGGGCAAGAGCGTATTTAAACATACCTTGATGAGTCCGTCAAGGGTTTTGTGTTAATTTAGTGTGTCTACCTACAACCAACCCCCTTGCGGGGGTTGGTTTCTCGAGTTATTACCTATTTTTATTATCTACCACTGCCTGTTTTGAGGCGTAATTGCTCAGCATTTTGCTCTATTGTGCTCCTAGTGTTCTCTTGTTGTCTTAAAGCAGCTGCTCTAGCTTTAGCATTTTCGAGTATTCGCTCTATTAACTGAGCTTTTCTCATAGCTTCGGTGTCTCCCATCGATGCTTTGTTTTGCAAATCAATTAAAAGCCCTCCCTTTGGATACACCTCATCGGTAAGAGTAATGCTCGCAGAACTGACTGTTTGGTTCATACTCGGATCATTAGCCCAATCATCCTTGGCTCTGTCACCTACGGACACTGTTTTCCAACCGGCGAATTCGTAACCCGTAGTTAATATCCCTTTTTCATACCTAGTACATTTACCTTCAGAATATTCAATGCAAGTACCCTTGTCCGGGACAATTTCTTTGATGTTTTTAGTATTTACTATGCGTTGGCGATATATTTCACCAATCTTGCATTTAAACATAGCTACTTGTGTTAGCGTATAGCCATCTTCCTTTATTACACGGGAAACATTGCCTGGAACTGGATCTGTCGGTCCACCCTCAGATGGTGGCTTACATGGTATCCCGTTACCTTCTCCCACAACATTGACGTCTAAAGTATTACCCATAGCTAAGGAAAGCCTGTCACTGTACCACCAACCAGCGGTGGCAAGTCCTGCTCCAACTACCATGGTGGCAAACATCATCCCCATGGACATACCAGTAATTTTAAAAGCCTTTGTGGCTAATTTCGTGGGCATAATGCTCCTCCAATTTAATATAGTTATTCTAGTTAATACTGAATGAAATCTGATGTCAAGCTTAGTTGTTATTTGATATATTTAGCTATATTTTGATTGTGTTCTTCGAGGGTGGCGCCGTAATGGATGCTGCCTGAGCGGTCGTGTAGATAGAACCAGTAAGGAGATTCCTCTGGGCTTAACGCAGCGTTGATAGATGGGACCCCTGGATTGCCAATCGGAGCTGGGGGGAGTCCAGTGTGGAGATAAGTATTATAGGGAGAGCTAATCTTGCGATCGAGTAGTGTGGTATTGGGCCACCAATTACCAGGCTTACCCAGGGCATATTGCACAGTGGCATCGAGCTCTAGTGCCCAACCGGATGTGAGGCGCTTCTTGATGATGCCAGCGACAAGTGGTTTTTCGACGTCTCCTTTGGTCTCGCGCTCAACTAGCGAGGCAATAATCAGAGTACTTTTGTCGACCTGACCGACCTTTTTTACAAAGTTGTCGTGCATGATTTTAACTAGCTCATCACTAGTAATCCCTGCTTTGACAAAGTAAGTGTCTGGGAAGAGTTGTCCCTCCATCCCTTTGGCTGCAACCACAAACTCACTGATTGGGAGTCCGACAGTCTCGGCAATTTGCTCGAGACGGTAACCTTCGGGAATCGTGATTTTTGTATCGACTGCCAAGCCTTTGGTGAGAGTCTGTGCGAGGATACTGGGCGTGAGCGAGGGTGATAACTGATACATCCCCGCTTGGACAGTGAGTTTGTTTTGGCGAACGATCAGACGAAAAAGGAGAGGAGAACGGATGAGCCCCGTGGATTGTAGACGAGTTGCGATTGATTTGACGCTTTCCCCTTTTTTGATTTCGAAGGTAAGCTTGTCGGCATTACTGGAAACGGGGCGAGACAGGGTGTAGAGATAAGCGCCAGCGAGGAGGAGAATAAAGAGACTAAACTTCGCTAAAGAGCGCACGGCGGTAGACTTTGGTCGTCTTGTCATAGATAAAGATCCGTCCACATTTGCAAGTAACTTTGTCGTTGGTTTTGTCTTTGGGGACGTGAACACCTTTGGCTAGTGGCATCCCGCAGCCGACACATTGCCCTTTGGCTAGTAACCAGGATTGAATCGGAGCAATAATATTTTTGAGCATGGATTTAGTATATCACAGGATATAATTCGAGATAATCCTCGAGGATAAGACAGGCCGCGTAAGCGTGGTCATTGCGCTTCTTGGCCCTGTTGGCGCCGGACTCGACCAGCTTTTGCTTTGCTTCCTGAGTAGAGAGAGTTTCCGGATGGAGAGTAACTGGGAGGTGGACCAGTAAGGATAACTGGTTGGCAAAGTCCTTGATGATGGGAACGAGTTTGCCTTCTGGGAGACCACAGACAATATGGGTGATCCCCTCGGTGCTAATCAGGCCTGCCAATTTTGTGAGCAGTTCTTGGTTATTGGCCATCGTGGAGAGTGGAGTAGCGAGGGTATGCTCTGAGACAGCGAGACCGATATGAGTGAGGCCGTAATCGATACCCAATAATTTTGTCATAGAATGTATGCTTTGATAATGAGGCGACGTAGATAGGTACCGGGCGGCGTACAAGTGATGAGGGTGAGATATCTGCCATTATATACTTGGGCCAAGGGGGTTAAGTCATCGGGAGAAGTTTCGTACATCTCGGAAATTTTGTAAGTGTAGGTAGCGCCGTCTGCGACAACCTCCATGGTGTCCCCGACTTTGAGCCGGTGGAGAGTCGAAAAAATGGTCAAATAATTTTGAGGATTAAAGAATTGGGGCAAAACAGAGTGCCCAAAAATGACCGTATTGCCGAGATTGCCAGGCAGTGCAGTGCCATTGTATTGGATCAGTGATTGTTTGAGATCGGTATGATCGCTCCGGACAACGGCATGATCGATACCCAACTTGGGGATCGAGAGTGTATAGACAGCGTAAACGCTCGCCTCTTTGGGTTTGGAGAGTGAGCCAGTAAACCAACTAGTTGAGTCGGTGTAATCGAAGGCAGTATTGACGATCTCATCAACCACCGTCGGAGTTTCGGCGGCTTTGACCGGCTGAACATGATTGATCATGACTGGGGAAACGGGATCAGTCCGGGTGAAGCGAGGCGCAAACATTATTTGGTAATAAATAAGCGGGTAAGCGACGGTCGTAAAGGTAGCAATGCCGAGCGTGATTAGAACAAGAGAGAGATAGTAACGTAGGCGACGGGTCGGAGACTGAGGTACGAACAATGTATACCCGGGTGGTGCTTTGACATAACGATAGCTCATAGGCTGGGCGTAAGTTTTAGAGTGAGGTTGTTTGGGTTGAGTGGTAGCGAGATAAAGCGTGGTGGAATCAGGCGTGGAGTCATGATTATTTCGGCACTAAGATAGCCAGGAATTAATTGTGCCAAGATGGGTTCGATGGCTTTGGGACTTTTGCCTTTGATGGTGGTTTTTGTCAAAGTAGAGTCGATGACAGGCAGGAGGGAGATCTTGACCTGGGCGTTGCCCTTGACTGTCTGATTGTCCTCGGAGACTGAGCTAGCGGTAAGATCGACGGTTGAAGGGAGATTGGCACGGATGTAGCCAGATGGGACAGCTTGATCGATAGCAGAATTGACGAGGGTGGTGACATCCTCGGTCTTGTATTTGAGCAGAACGACTTTGAGAGTCATGGTAGCTGTCAAGTTTTTGGCTGGCTCGCCAACCTTGGCTGAATAGACAACGTCTTCGGTTTTGGCGGAGTCACCTATCAAGTAAACCCCAGTACCTGGCTGGCTAGTACCCTGCTCGCGATCTTTGAGCTGCTGGAGAATATCTTTTATGAGCTCACTCGTAAGATTCTTTTGATCGTCTTTGCTGACCACCCTCACCTCTTCGGAACTACCACCTTTAAGAGCTAGGTCGTTCTTGGCGACGTAGCTATCTTTACCAAAACTTTGAATAGTGAACTCGGTACCACTAGCGAGATTACTTTCTTCGCCGATATTGGCCGCTGTGATTTTTGCGGTAACTTTGCCTGGAACATCGATGTAATCAGAACCAGCAGATTTGCTCGCCACTGTTACGTCTGAATCAAGGGAAAATTTGAGTGAACTATTTGAGAGAACCGTGCCTTTGGGGAAAGTTTTCTGAGAAGTTGTGCGGTTGTAGATGACTACTTCCCCAGTTGCAGGCTCGCCAACTGTTTTTGTACCGGTTGCTTCGGCGATCTTTTCGCCAGTCTGCGAAACTATTTCGAGGTCAGCGGGGACAATCCTCTCGGTAAAGTTGAT
>DALYDJ010000033.1:518-3951 GCA_031973275.1 Candidatus Woesebacteria bacterium | reverse complement strand
CGAGGGCTTTGGGAACGACTGTGATCGTGATCAGAGCGTGAGGCAAGAACCAAATTAGCCAAAAAAGTAAAACGACAAGACCTAGTACCCCAGACCCAATCATCCACCAATGTCGTTTGATGCTAGGGAAACTGAGGGTTAAATGAGGGAGCTTTATCTTTGGCAGTCTGATGGTGGGAAGGGTGAGTTTTGGGCGCTGTGCGTCTTTTACAACTGGGTCGTCATCAGGGTCGATGAAATCTAGCTTGTCTTGAGTAGGCATGGTTGGAGGGAGAGTTGTGTTCTCAGGCTGGGCAGAGACGGTAAAGCCGATTTCTTCGGCGGAGAGGAGGACGGGTTCCTCATCTTCCTCAACCATATCGGGGCTTTTATCCTCTAGATCTGATGGTAAAGGGTCAGAGACTGCGAGACCGAGACTTTTGGCTACTTCACTACCACCGGCGACAGTCAAAGCGCGAATGGCGATATCTTTGGGGAGCGCTTCGATTTTGGGGGTATGGAGGAAATTGAACTCGGAAGGCCAGTCAACACTCAAGAGATTTTGGATCAAGTCATCGAGACTGTGCATACTATTGAATAAGATGAGCCGAGAGGGCAAGTTGTCGGCGGCTTTAAAGCGGGCGATCCCTTCGGTTACGTCAGTTACAATGTCGTCGCTACGACCAATTGTCTCGACCCCTTCGATCCGACCGAGGCGCACTAGGACCAAGATAAGCTCATCTCGACTAACCTGGATGAGGATTGAGGTGGTTGGAGTCCCCTCTTGCATCTTGAGATAACTCAAGATGCTGTCGGTAATGACGACAAAGCCAAGGGTTTTGAGCTCAAGTTCACGGCTGATGGTTTTGATAAATTCTCGTTTGACCCCCAGCAAGCCGTTTTTGTCAGTCCAAGAGTGGGGTACACCGAGGATAATCCCAGTGGGCTCTTCGGTTAAGCCTTCGGTGGCACTAGAGATGGTGGCGTCGACGGCGGTCACAAGTTCGCTGGTGGTACCAGTATCACCATCCCACTCGACAGGAGTACCAATCGAGATAATTTCGGTGAGTTCGTTTTGGACTTGCCAGACCGCAGCCTGGACCACTTCGTCGGTTAAGATGAGGGCCAAAAACTGTTCGGGAGCGGGTTGTTTGTCACCTTTGAGTTTGCCCAAAAAATTGCCTAGTTCCATAGATACAGCTTACAGCAAACGGCAAACGGCGTACAGCTAGTTAGTGACCAGGCGAGCGTAGATGCGGCGAGTGCCAGAACCGAGTGATTCATCTTTGAAAATGGCGACGTGGCCTATCGAGCCAGTATGCTCGACATGGGGACCACCACAGAGTTCTTTGGAGTACCAATCTTTGTCTGGATTGTTGCCGATAATATAAACACTAACTTTGTCGGGGTACTTCTCGGCAAAAAATGCCATGGCACCGCTCTCGATGGCTTCTTTTTTGTCTTCAATGCGCTTGGTCACCGGTAGATCCTCTTTAATTTTGTCGTTGATCATGGACTCGATTTGTTTGAGCTGTTCGGGAGTCGGCTTGCCAGCATATGTATAGTCAAAACGCAAACGCTCTGGCGTAATATTGGAACCGGCTTGGTGGACTTCAGTCCCTAGCACGGTGCGCAGCGCCTTGTGGAGCAAATGAGTGGCGGTGTGGAGCTTGGTGGGGACATCAGAGTGATCGGCCAGACCGCCTTTGAACATACCGGCAGAGGCTGTCCGACTCCCCTGCTTGTGCTCGTCCATAAGCTCAATAAACTTATTATCTTCCAGTAAAATGTTATTTGTTTTAGCAATTTCCTTAGTAACTTCATATGGAATTCCATATGATGCAAGTGAAGTGAATGCTACTTTTTCATCAATTATTTTTACTTTGGATAAATATTTAAGTCCTAGATCTAGGGTGCGATTGAACTTGGTCATCTCAGCGTCCATCACGGACAAAACATGGTCGACTTTGTCAGCTTTGACAAATCCTGCCTCACTATATTCTTTAATCACGGCGGGGATACTGCCGGCAAAAATAGTTTTGGCGTCGCCCCCGAGCTCGCGAGCTTTTACCGCTGCGCGACGCAAGAGTCGGCGTAAGACATAACCCTGCATTTTGTTGCTGGGCTCCAAACCCTCGGCCATCATAAAGGTCGCAGCGCGGAGGTGGTCGGCAATCACCCTCATCGGAGTTTCGTTACCTTCATACGACTTACCTGAAGAAGTTTCGATGGCTGAGATGATAGGGGTGAACATGTCAATTTTGAAAATATCGCGGTCATTGTTGCTGGCTGCAGCCAGCCTTTCGAGCCCACCACCAAAGTCGACGTTTTGCTTGGGGAGTGGCTTGAAACTACCGTCTGCTTGTTTTTCAAATTGCATAAAGACGGAGTTTCCGATTTCTAGGTAACGGCCACAGTCACAGTTGACGTGGCATTCTTCATCCTTCCATTCAGATTTTTCGTGTAGCTTTAAGTCGGCCCCAAAATCATAAAACATCTCAGAGTCGGGACCACCAATCTCACCGGGAGGCATGTTGGCCGGTACCCCTGCTCTACTCCACCAGTTCTTTTTGGCGGGGTAATAGTGAATATGGTCTTTGGCAATACCCGTGTTTATCCAAATATCATACGACTCGGTATCTTTGGCGACACTATCGTCACCTTCAAACAAGGTCACGTGAAGTCTACTTGGATCGAGCCCCACTTCACAGGTTACAAACTCGTAAAACCAAGGAAGCTGTTCTTTTTTGAAGTAATCGCCAAGGCTCCAGTTACCGAGCATCTCAAACATGGTGATATGGCGATTGTCCCCTACCTCCTCGATATCTTCGGCGCGGAAACTGGGCTGGGAGTCTACTAGTCTTGTACCCATTGAGTGAGGTTCACCTTTTAAGTAAGGGACAAGCGGCTGCATGCCAGAACTGGTGAATAAGGTAGTGGGATCTTCAAGTGGCACGATCGGGGCAGCAGGAATGACCGCGTGACCACGGCTAGCAAAAAATTTTAGATATTTAGAGCGAATGTCTGAGGCTTTCATGGGAAAGATTATATCCTATTTGCCAAGGGATGCACCGAGCTTTTGGAAAAAATTCTTTTTTGTGGGCTTTTTGGGTTCTTCGGTGGCGGTGACTACTTTTGTAGCGGCAGTATTGATAGTGGCACGAGCCGCGTCCATGGTTTTTTGGAGATCGGCGATCTTGTCGGCTAGGGCCGGATTGTCGCCTAGCTCTTTGATGGCATCACCGGCATTTTCTTTGAGGGTGGCGAGGAGCTCTTTGCCTTTTTCGGTACTCATGAGGAAATGGGCACTAGCTGCGCCAGTGACTAACCCTAGGAGGAGGCCAGCGGTAAATCCAGATCCATCATGATTGTCGTTCATTTCTTACCTTTTGGGGTGACTAATTTGGTAACCATCCCGATAAGCTGCATGCCAGACTCTAGACTAGTAAAAAGA
>DALYDJ010000033.1:0-508 GCA_031973275.1 Candidatus Woesebacteria bacterium | reverse complement strand
CGGTGACTACTTTTGTAGCGGCAGTATTGATAGTCGCACGAGCCGCGTCCATGGTTTTTTGCAGGTCGGCAATTTTGTCCACGAGGGCGGGATTGTCTTTGATAGACTCAATGGCTTCACCGGCATTTTCTTTGAGTGTTTCTAGTAGCTCTTTGCCTTTGTCAGTATTCATGAGGAAGTGGGCGCTGGCGGCACCGGTCACGAGCCCGAGCAATAGTCCGGCTGTGAAACCGGATGAGTCTTGATGGTTTTTGCATTGGCAATCGGACATAAAGCTTATTTTTTACTCTTTGGTGTTACGAGCTTGGTAACCATGCCTATTAGTTGCATGCCGGACTCGAGACTAGTGAATAGATGGGAAATGGTCGAAGAGCCACGGGTCAAACTACGAGAGAGAAAGCTGACATCTTCGAGAATCATGTCGGTTTTTTTGAGCGTTTCTTTGGCATCTTTGAGCAGGCCAATGATCTGGATGCCAATAATAATTAGGATAACTGAGACAGCAATA
>DALYDJ010000032.1:7236-8379 GCA_031973275.1 Candidatus Woesebacteria bacterium | reverse complement strand
AAAACCCTTTCATAAATTTGTGCATGCTCAACCAACCATGATAGTCGCTTGTGCATACAAGGTTCCGTACCTTGTTCGCCACAAACATTACAAGGTACGGAACCTTGTAAAAATATTGCCGGGTTCCCCTCTGCCGCTCTCCCAATCAAAAACCCATCAACTCCGTACTGCTTCACTTTATCCACCCCATCTTGTAGTGACATCACATCCCCATTCCCCAGGATGTGACCGCCGTGTTTATGCACTATTTTTGCCGCCCTCCCGATTGCTTCCCAGTCAGCTTGTCCCTGGTACAACTGTTTGAGTGTTCTCCCGTGCAGACTAATATTGGCCGGGCCCACTTCCATGAGCGTCTCCATCCACTCCTCGACCACGATTTTGTCTACCCCTATCCGCGTCTTTACAGACACCGGCAAAATCCCCTTTGGTCGTACTCCCTGCGAGTGCAATTTGACCCAATCTCTGGTCATGGGGCTAATATCGAGGTCGTCGATCGTCACCTTGCCCTCGCTATAGTCAACCATTGCTTGTTTAGCTTGACGCACGATTCTCTGAGCAATATCAGGAAATCTAATCAGTCCCGCCCCACTGCCCTGCTCCTCTACCTTGTGTGCCGGACACCCCATATTGATATCCATCCCATCAAACCCCAGGGTCGCAATCATCACCGCAGCCTGGTAAAACAGCTCTGGGGTATGACCAAAAACCTGGGCGATCTCATAAGGTTTATTTTCTAGTGGTCCGATATCACTGGCTTTAATAAACGCTCTCATTACTCTATCTACGGATTTTTCTTCTTTGGCGTGCTTGAGGGCATCCACGCTCACAAACTCGGTAAACAAAAGATCTACGCCTCCCCAGATTTGAGAATTTGAGAATTTAGTTTTTGAGAATTTTCGACTCCCGTATTTGGCCGTCATATACCGCATCGCGGCATCAGTCACCCCGTCCATGGGCGACAAACCAATCACAGATCTCCCATTTGCATACAATTCATCCCAAAAATTCATAGCTATATTTTACACTACGGGGGTGTCGCAATTAGTACATCAAACTAGTCATTTATAATCAAATTTAGCTACTTCTACTACTAACTGACCAGACCATAATAATAAGCATTGACAACGCAATTTCCAGAGTGAT
>DALYDJ010000032.1:3933-7226 GCA_031973275.1 Candidatus Woesebacteria bacterium | reverse complement strand
CGCCTAGTCCACTCAAGCCGCTCACCAATCACCTCCTCGACTACCCACATGCAGTCCCCTCCCTCGCCTTTGATCGTGGGATTTATCGCGCTAATGTTTCACACATTCATCCAGTCGCTACCACGCCAACTGTAGTTAAAAACTGGCTCAACTCCTACCTCCCCAAACCTCTTGAGATCATGTGTACCACCAATGACGAACGTGGGTTCTGTGGAGGTGTCAACGAACGCCAAGCCAAATACGGGGGATATGCCGGTGGCGGGACAGGCGAATTTAGCAATGCCGTAATCGGCAGTGACGCAGAAAAAGCCGGCCAGCTGGCTGCGATTATTGCCTCCAACAAAGGCGCCAGTATCGACGTTATCAAAAATGCCATCAAGACAGCCGGTCTCGATGTCCCGGCCGTGATCCCGACCAAAGCAGTGACCGCGGCACCAACTGGCACCACGCCGACTCAATCGGCTGCCTATATCGCCCAATACGGCACCGAGGTCGGGCGCTACGGTTATGTCTATGCCGACGGTTCTGTCGCTGGCACCACCAAATTGGCCGACGGTAGTCTCAGGGTCCTCGCACTAGGCGACACTCAATCAGCCGCCGCACGCAACAGTCAAGTTGTGGCCAGTCAAGTAACTTCTATGAGCGATAAAGAAATACTCAAGAGCACTGGCACGACTTGTACCACCAACTGCCAAGACAAAGTCGCAGCCGCAGTCACCACTATCCTCGAAAATTCTGCTGTTCTAGACTCTCAAGTAAAAGCAGAGATTATTGCTACACAGCAGCAAAACTCTCTCTCACAGTCCGAATATCAAGCCAAAATCCAAGCTTTCTTGAGCCCAACTACTGATCTCAAATCTTTAGCCGGCTGTGACCCATCACATCCCGGAGAGTGTCGGGATCTAACTGCAGAGTCGTATTTACGCGGATTAGGGGCTGACGCTGTCACGGTCCACGAACTACTCACTAGCAGAGACACCAATATTGCCAACTACAAGAGAGATCTAGAATTGGTGGCTAAATATGCCGATCCAAACATTTCTGATCTCAAACTTGTCGCCGAGGCATGTGGCGGTGATTTCCAATGCGCATCGAGAATGAACCGGGAGACCTACCTCACCAACAACCTCATCAACAAAGATTTAGCCTCCCAAGCCAAACTCCAACTAGCCCAGAATCAAATGGTGACAAAATATCTCACCACACCTAGTCAGACCCTCTCAAATGAATATTGCCAGGGGGTCAGCTCAGATCGATGTAAATATTTACTCGAAGGAGGATTACTCAAAGACCTGGGTATTAGTAGCTCGAAAGCACTCGAGTTAAATAGGCAGAAACAGGCCAACTTTGTAATTGATCAATATAAACAAGGTCAGACAGGGACCAGTAATCCAGTCAATGTTGTAAATGCCCAGTCAGTATATGACAATGCCTACGCATTCTGCCAGCGGGGATATCGCGGTGGTAACGACGCTGAGTGCAAAAAATACGCTGCATCTGAATTAACAAAAACTGTCAATCAAAATACCCCCGTCAATTATCAAACCGAGTACGAAACAGCCCTCAAAACTTGCCAACTCAACGCCGAAAACGAATCTGGTTGCCCAGCTTTTGCTACAGCCAAAGCAGAACGAGCCGTGGGGACTTCGACAACTGGGGCCACCTACGTACCCAAATTGGAAGCCCTCTATCTAGCCTCTGCTTGTACTACCCTAGGTGGCACAAATTGCGAAAATACTGAGGCTGCCTTGACGAGTCTGAGCACCTATACAAACAATCCCGAAATTACTTTGATCAACATTCAGAGCGAGAAAAACCGAATCTACCAAAACAACATGTCGAGAGAAAGAGTAGCCCATACCCTGCAAAGCATAGACCCTGCCAACTACGAGCGCCTCGCCGCCGACCCGAGTACCGACTGGGTAGCAGAGGAAAAAGCTCTCACAGAGCTACGCCAAGACTTTGGCACCAATGTTGTACTTAGTTGGAACAACTTCACTGCCGGTCGATTCAAGCGAGGCAATGACATGCTACTCGAAGGTGCCAATGGCAACGGCATGACACGCACCATGCTATCAATTGGCCTATCAAATGCTACTTTTGGACTGATCTCGGCGGATGCATTTGGTTCAAAAATGGGTCTAGAAAATTCTATCGATAAATGGGGAGTAATTAGAGGTGGCATCATTCAGGGTGGCGATGCTGCTGCCGTAGTGACGACCATCGCCGCCCTCCCCCTTGCACCCTCTGCTGGGGCATTCCTAGGCACTGGGTTTGGTGTCGCTACCTCGACCCAAATGATCGGTACTGCCACCGATACTTGTACGCAGTACCCCGGCAGCGAAGCTTGTCACAATGCCATCGCAATAGCTGGGATCTCCGTGGCTGGGACGGGACTCGGGATCGCTAACTCCCTTGTTGGAGTCGCCGAAGCTGGGGCTACCCTCTCTCTCGCTCAAAAAGCTATCACTGTCGGCAACGTAGGTGTCGAGACTGTGAGTGCGATTACTTTCGGCCGAATGGCCTACGAGGGTTGCGCTGAGGGATCCACGAATCTGGACTGTACCTCCGCTATCCTCATGGCTGCAGCATCCTTTGGCAAACTAGCCAGTACCAACTTCGGATTGATCCAAAAACTAGCACAAATTGAAAACAAGGCGAGTATCCTAGCTGGAGTGGGCTCTACAACCCTCCAAATGACACATACCCTTTCTGCTGGTGTCTTTGCGCTTAGTGCCTGTTCCAAGATATTCGAGGGCCCCGCCAACATCGACGAAACCGCCATGTGTGCCATGGGTATCTCCGGTGCCGTCCAAGATCCGCTCATCGCCAAGCTCACCGCCCCCAAAACTGCCACTACCCCTACCCTCACCGAAACACAATCCATCGAGCAAATCAGAATCGAAAATGCAAGACAAGAAATAGCTACTGTAGAAAAACTGATGGAATCAGGTCGCACTCCTGCGCTAGAGAAACGTCTACAACAAGCACAAAGAATAGTTGCTAGTACGAACGAAGCCATGGTTACGTCTGTTACCAAAACTCTCCAAGAAGACCTAATCACAATAAAAGATATTAATTTGAAGCCAGTCACGAAAGCCGACGGTACTCACGAAATCCCCTCTCCTCTTGTCCTTTCACCAGAAGTTCGATCCTCGATAGAGCGACTTAATACTCTCCTCTCTGCCGTCGAAGTCAGTCGCGGTTTCCCCATGGACGCAACTCAACTAGCATTTGCTCTGACACCCTACGGCGTCGAAACTGCCGTCAAAGCTATGGGACCGGGAGTAGGT
>DALYDJ010000032.1:0-3923 GCA_031973275.1 Candidatus Woesebacteria bacterium | reverse complement strand
CAGAAGTACTTGAATTTATTAATCAACAGTTACTAGCAAATGATGCCCAAAGAACATATACTAAAGAAAAAATGGGAGAGATGTACTACGTAGCCGAAGACGGCAAAATCTACAAAATTGACCCAACACAAGAAAGATTTGAACCAAGCAATGTCTGTGCTGCCATGGCTCCCACGCTCATTCCCAAAGCTTATGCTGCTTGTACCTCAGCTCACAAAACAGTTAGTCCAGAAGAATTCAAAAATCGTCTAACTGACGAAAATTCCAATATCACACTCTTTACCACTCGCACCGGACTAGACTTCGAAATTTTGCGTGGCGGAGAGTCGTGGAGTAAAGTGCTCACAACCAAAGTAGATGGTAAAGCGAGGGAATTTAGCTGGATCTCAGACGAGGCTAGTACCGATCTACTTAGTCGCCAATCAGTCTCGAATGCACCGCCGACCCCTATCACACTGGCAGATCGTACCAAATTTATTAGTGTAAAGGAAACTCCCACCACCGACAAACTTATCGAACAACGCAAAACTAATCCCGAGAATAGCCCCGTCGTCAAGAATGGTGACGAGCACTTTATTCCCTCATCTGCTTCAGACTATACCAAGTCACTCTACGAAGTAGTCGATCTCACAGTTAAAAAATTTGAAAACCAAAATCGCACATTATTGGATCGATTCCTTAATCGCACTCCTGCAGATACCCCAGAGATGGCTCAAATCCGAGAACTTCGTAACTCTTTGCAAAAGGCTACTACAGTCGATACCCAAAATGCCGCTAACAACGCTATGCTAGAGTATTTGACTCGCAACAAGGAAAGCAATAATCCAATCATCAAAGACCTCGCAGCCAACAGATCCAATCTTGGGGACATCTGGGATCAGTTAGGAATGACTCAAAACGACTACGGTTTGAACGAGGGTGGCACAGCCATCAATCTCCGCTCCGCCAAAGGCGATAATGGTCAAACCTACTCTACTCCAGGGAAACAACTTGCACTGTATACTGTTGGTAAAGAGATACTTCTGGCTGAAGGGGCAGTCAAGCTAACCGATCTCAACCTCCCTCCATTAGAAAACCTCACCATGACCCCGAATGGTAATTCCAGCACAGTGTTTGAGATGTACGCTGACCTCTTACGAGCCGGTCACAGAATCACCTATCTAGACGGTACTGCCACAGCCCTCGAAGCATTGGGCCTTGGCGGTATGCAAGGGGCACAGGTATCACCACCAATAGAATACATGCGTTCAGTTCATAACTATACAGACTCAAACTTTATTGACGTAATCACAAGAAATATCAAGTCCGACAAAGGGAAGTTAGCTGCAGTTGTCTTAGGAGACACGCGTCTCGACTTTGAGAGGTCTACAAGAGAGTTAGTAAACAAAACTGGCGCCGAAGAAGTCTATATCGCTCAGTACCAAAGCAATGGAAATGAGTTCTTTATTAGAAGCAAAGATGCTAAAGGTGAATGGATAAGCAAACCAGCTACCAAAGACCAATGGGACGCCGCGATCCATTTACGTGCCCAACAAGATCCGATTGTGAGAGAGAAAGGCTTAGTTGTCATCCAGGGTCGCGACAGCGCGCTCGACCTGACAGTCACCCAAGACTCACTCAATATCCGCTTCCACGATAACGCACCTCGCGAGAGTATTGGCACTCGCTCTATCCTCGATAGCATCACTCAAGGTATCTACCGCGAGCGTCTCCTTGTCGAACGCACTAGCGAAAAGGTTATTACCGATTATATGACAGAACATAATGTTTCTAGAGAAACAGCCTTGGATATAGTAAGTAAAGCGAAAGAATTTTTCGTCTACACTCACGAAGATCTAGGCATCACCTCTAAAGAAAGCTTTACCTCAAAACTTGCCTCCCAACAAGCCGAGCACCTAGGTAATCTCAAACTCCAAGCCACACTCACCGAGCTCGCAAACACCCAAAAGCACGCCATAGAAGTACTTAGTATCCACGGCGGAGATCTCGGGTTACCCCAAAACAAAGCCACTGAAAGGTTCCTAGCAGAAGCCAAGGCCGAGGGCGAGCGGGTTAGAGATATGTATGCGAGAGAATTTGCCATCAAACCACTAGAAGGCGAGGCTATCAAAACCGAAGTTTTTAATCGCGCCGTGCGCGAACAAGCTAGGCTACAAGATCTATTTGACCGTGCCGTCAAAGAACTTGGTTTAAACGGTGAGAACCAAACAGAACTCCGACGTGCATGGGGACTAGACCAACCACTCGATGCAAATCGACTATCAGCTATCGAAGCTAGATTGGGTGAAGTAACTACCAAGATTACACCACGTGATTTCACAAAATCATTTAATAGTCCTTCAGCCGAGCTAGAGTACTGGGCTACCAATAACAGCACCAATCCATTATCAGATCCACAGTATCGTGTTCCCGAACGTGCATGGATCCAGGATACCTCTACCCCCGCTCGCACACAGACACAACAACAATCTACCCATACAAAAACTTTATTTACTCGCATATCCGACTTTGTTTCTGACATCTTCTCCCGGCCGACTACAAGTCCATCCATCACCCCGTTTACTCCCCTCAACCTCACCATCCCAAGTTTCAACCGTGATCCCCTCTCATATCTATCCGCAACTGGGTCCAATATAGCTCAGATTCCACTGAACCTCCTAACCGGTCCCCAAGCACTAAATAGTTTTACGGATTCGCTCCCAGATCGACTCATCCAACAAATTGACGGGATCGTAGAAAAATCCTTCACATCATCCGAGTCTGATCCATCCCAGATAACTATTAACGGTCAAAGTTTGGCAGATGTCATCTCTACTCCAAACTTTCAGTCGATCAGTCTAACATCCGGCACGCAAACAACTGATATTTTCATGCTTGCAGACAGACTCTATCTCCAGCAAGATCAAGAGTTGCCCATTGAAATCTCGGACTTGGCCGATATCGACTCGTACCTACCTGTTGAGGTCTTAGTTAAAGAAGTATCTATGAACCAAACAAGAACCAAGGTCTCTGCATACAAGAATCCTGCAGTCCAGCCAAATACTAACCTACAAACAAATAGTAGTCAAAACTTCTTTACACTCAGTAATTTACAAACTCTCCGAAAAGTAAACCTACTAACTGGAAAGTATGACAACTTAACTTATTTACAATCACTCATTACGAATGATACTCCTTGGGATCAGGTAAATAGTATTGTCGAAGCAATCCGTCGGGGTAAAGTCACGTTCGAAACTGCCCAATCAGCAATGAACAAAATTAGGATACATCCGGGTATCAAGGCTAGATTTCTAGCCGATTTAGAAAAATATCATCAAGTAGAGAAAGAAAATCCCAAACTCCAAACTCTTTTCACCCACAATGTAGATAACCCAGGCGATGGTGCTCAGGTTGAGCTAATATCTATCTCTCCATCCAAAATCATGCGACATGCTATCGAAGAAAGCCCTATAGAACAACTAGATATTGGATTCTATGTTGACAATGGTCAAGTTCACCTTGCCAACCAAGGAAATTCCGGAGAACCAGTTGTAGTCAAAATTAATGGAAAAGTAGAAACCATAAAATATAGTCAAATCAGAGACATTAATCCGGGTGACATTATCAGTTATGGCTACCTTACCATAAAATACTTGGGGGTAGATAACGCAAACAAGCAATGGACTATTAATCTCATGGTAGATGAAATAACCCATCCCCCGGTCGATTTTAAAGAAGAACTCGCAAACCTAGCTCATTCACCATTTAAATTGAATCCGGATATGCTCGCAGATCCAGATCCTGAGGTGGCTCCCATACCATATTCTCGCCGTCCCGAGATACTTGCTTATATCAACAAACTTAACATTAGGACAAAGCAACTAAGCACCCTGGAGCAAAAACTCATTTCCGCCATCAACGGGAACAAAGCCATAACTGATATA
>DALYDJ010000031.1:0-8536 GCA_031973275.1 Candidatus Woesebacteria bacterium | reverse complement strand
ATTCACCGCGGCCTGCTGATCCGCGATTACTACCGATTCCGACTTCATGAGGGCGAGTTGCAGCCCTCAATCTGAACTGAGGGAAGTTTTACGGGATTGGCTCCCCATTGCTGGTTGGCAACCCATTGTACTTCCCATTGTAGGATGTGTGTGGCCCCAGGTGTAAGCGTCATGCTGACTTGACATCGTCCCCTCCTTCCTCCCTTGATACTATCAAGAGCAGTCTCGCGTGAAAATTCAACACACGATAGGGGTTGCGTTCGTTATTCTACTTAAAGAAACGTCTCACGACACGAACTGACGACAGCCATGCAACAGCTGTATATCACTCTCGAAGAAGTCTAGCTTTCGCTAGATTTGCAGATATATTAAACCTGGGTAAGGTCTTTCGCTTTGTATCGAATTAAACCACATGCTCCACCGGTTGTGCGCTCCCCCGTCAATTCCTTTGAGTTTTAGCCTTGCGGCCGTACTTCCCAGGCGGGACACTTAACGCGTTAGCTTACGCCGACCAGAAAAATCCGATCAGCTAGTGTCCATCGTTTACGGCTAGGACTACAGGGGTCTCTAATCCCTTTCGCTCCCCTAGCTGTCGTCTATCAGCGTCATGAGTTACCTAAGTATCTGCCTTCGCCTTTGGTGTTCCTCTTGATATCAACGGATTTCACCCCTCCACCAAGAATTCCGATACTCCCGATAACCATCTAGTCTTGTAGTTTACACAGCATGTCTTCGGTTGAGCCGAAGCCTTTAACCACATACTTACAAAACCGCCTACAGAACGCTTTACGCCCAATAAATCCGGATAACGCTTGCACCCTACGTATTACCGAGGCTTCTGGCACGTAGTTAGCAGGTGCTTTCTAGAAGGGTACCTTCATTTTTTTATTCCCCTTCCACAGTGGTTTACGACCCGAAGGCCTTCTTCCCACACGCGGCGTCGCTGCGTCAGACTTTCGTCCATTGCGCAAGATTCCCAGTTGCTGCCACCCGTAGGTGTAGGACCCGTGTCTCAGTGTCCTTGTGGGGGGTCGTGCTCTCACACCCCCTACCCGTCGTAGCCTTGGTGAGCCATTACCTCACCAACTAGCTGATAGGATACAGGCTCCTCTCTTCGCGACCGGTTAAGGTCTTTAACCCGTAGGCCATATGCGGTATTACCCCGCCTTTCGGCGAGCTATCCCCCACGTAGAGGTAGATTCCTATATATTACTCACCCGTCTGCCACTAAAACAATATTGCTACTGAAATCGTTCGACTTGCATGCTTAAGGCACGCCGCCAGCGTTCATCCTGAGCCAGGATCAAACTCTCAAAAAGAGTTAAATCCAAAAGATTTATCGTAAAGTTTATTAGTCTTTACTTACTCAAAGTTAAAAACGGTACTACCATCTCTTTGAATTGTATTTAGATGTGTAGTTATTCGATTGTTAAAGTACAGATTTTTAGAGATCTATGGGACACGCAAAAACTCGCCGAGGGAGGATATTTCCTTTACCCTAGACAAGCAAGAGTGTATTCACAGATGTAAGAAGGTTATTGTAACAGAAAATCTAGTTGAAGCAATAGGTTCTACCCAGGACAGTAGTACAGATAGTCTGCTCGTTGGAATTGCGGTTATCAGGTGGGACAGGTCGTGGGGTCGGGAGGGGGTAACGAGATGGCTTGGGGGTTGATGTAGGCTTATTGATTTGGGGGACTACTTGGAGCGTATTTACGCGCTCGAGAATATCGCCATTGCCGGTCGTGACCGCGAGGTTACTATCGGTAGTTGAACCTGGGGTGAAGACAAAATTGGCATTGGTGAGCCCGGTTTTGAGCACCCTAAAAGTGATTGTGGCGAGAGAGTCGAGACCAGTAAAGGAATCTGAGAGTGAACTGGAAATAGCTGAGATGACGATTTTTCCTGTTGCGTTGTCGATCGAGGTAGTGGCATAGTTGGCGAATATGGTCCCGGGTTGGATTGAGACACCCTGGAGATACGCTGGATCAAAGGTGATCTTGGCACCTGCCCCGTTAATGGACTGAGTGGCAGTGTCGACAATGATCGAAACAGTAAAGGTGGATCCGGCGATACCAGTGGCTTGAGAGGGAGAGAATAAGAGGCTAGGAACACTCTCGGTCTCGACCTGACAACTAGAGCAAGCTCTATTTACCAAGCCAGTCAAATCTGCGATTGAGTAACATTTATTGTTGACAAGTCCAAGGTCTACACTCGTAGTGACGGGAGCTTTGCATTCAAAAGCTACCTGGTGAAAGCTCTGATCACCACATTGATCAAGGAGAGTGATTGCCTTGATATTGTTATGACACACCGTGGACTGGGGAGTACCCTGCTCGATAACCTTGGCTACCTGAGTGGGCATTCTAGTGAAGACAAAAATGAGAAAGCTCAAGATAAAGGTAATGCTTAACAAGAATAAAAATTTGGAACGGGTCGAGGTGAGCTTGCGCTTCTTCATGAATTTAATATAGCATTTTTGGAGTGATGGGTATAGGCAGATTTGATGATGGATTCGAGATCGGAATGGGTGGGCGACCAAGAGAGTTCGTTTTGTAGACGAGTAGAGTCGGCGACGAGTTCGTTAGCATCACCGGGGCGACGGGGCTCATATTTGACTGCGACAGGCTTACCAGAGACTTTTTCGACCATTTCGATAATTTGTTTGTTGGAGTAGCCAACACCTGTGCCCGCATTGTAGGCCGTCGTATCACCCCCATCCATGAGTTTTTTGGCGGCTAGCTCGAAAGCACTGGCGAGGTCGAGTACGTGGACATAGTCACGGACGCAAGTACCGTCGGGAGTCGGGTAGTCGTTACCAAATAAAGTAAATTCTTTACCTGCTAATTGGGCATTAATTATGTTGGGGATAATATGGGACTCGTCGTGATGATCCTCGCCTAATTCGTCCGTGGCCCCAGCGGCATTGAAGAAACGAATAGAGATGGATTTAAAGCCGTAGGCCTTGTCATACCATTTGAGGAGTCGCTCCGCAGCCAGCTTGGTCTCACCATAAGGATTTTCTGGTTCTTTTTTGTGATCCTCGGGGATTGGTACTTGTACGGGGTTGCCGTAGACCCCAGCAGTTGAGGCAAAAACAAGTTTGTGACAACCTACTTTGATCATAGTCTCTACTAGGTTCATAGTACCGATAAAGTTGTTGTCATAATACTTGCGGGGATCCTTGACTGACTCCCCCATTTGGATATAGGCGGCAAAGTGCATGACGATGTCGGGGTGGAAACTGGAGAGAGTTTTTTCTAGGGTGCGTGGATCGAGAATACCGCCTTTGACGTAGGGGGTAGTGCCGAGCTTAGCTGGAGAATGGGAGGCCAAGTGATCGTAGACCAATACTTCGTACCCCTGAGTCTCTAAATATTTGGCAGTAATAGCGCCGATATAACCAGCGCCACCAGTAATCAATATTCGCATGCTCATATTGTAAATCCAAAATCCTAATTTCTAAACCCTAAACTTTTTGAGTACCTATTAAGTATAGCAATAAATACTATTGCTCCTAACGTGTCGAGGAGCCAGTCAAAAGGATCAGCTGAACGACCGGGGATATTGCGCTGGACAAACTCGATTATCAAGCCGTAAGCGCTAGACGATAATATTGCGTAGATGCTAGGAGATAGGAGAGAAATGATAGTGGGAAGAGCGTAATACACTAAGACAGCTTGAATACCAAAGAAAATAAAGTGACCCCCATTTGAGAGGAGAAAGCTCAAAATAGTGTCATCCGTCACGGAGAAATCTGGGGTGGTGGTGAGGCGCCAAATGAGTAGAGCCCACGCCAGTGGCGCGAGGGAGAGAAGGATTTTTTTCATTCTTTTAGATTATACAGCGAACGGTACTTGCGGTAACCATAGAAACTAGAGATCGAGATGATGAGTAAGCCAGTGCCAAGGAGTAGCGCAGTTTTGGCCCGAGACTTGTTCAACACAGGTCGTCCGATCGAGGTAGGACCTGCCTGCACAGACAGGCTCCCCGCGAGAGAAGGTGACGGAGGTATACCAAACCCTGAAAGATTGATCTCTGTTGCTTGGCCTGCCACAGTACCGGTCGAGATAGATGAGAGAGGATGGACGCTAGGCGAAGGGCTTGGCAATGGTGTAGGGCTAGGCTTTGGGGTAGGAGAAGGAGTCGGAGTAGGTGTGGGTGAGGGGGTGGGTGTTGGCAGGGGCGAGGGAGAACTAGGGAGATTGGTCACCAGGTTGAGGGTCAAGGTATTTGAGTCCCCTGCACTACTAGAGGAAGCACCGGTAAAGCGGCGGAGTTTGAGATCGTACAACCCAGGCCCTAAGTAGTTGGGATCGTCGGCTTTAAACCTGATTTTGATCTCCCCTGACCAGGAGGCATTCTGGACGTCAGTCAAATAATAGTTACTGAGGATATACTCTTTCTCCGGTGAACTCTGATAATCGATCCAATCGCCACGATTGTTTTTGGTTTCTCCAAAATATTTACTACTGGCTTGCGACCTAAGGACTGCTTGCAAATAATAATTGGAGGTAGCGGAAAGTGAGGCTGAAAGCGTAATTTCTTGGTTATCTAGGCGAGGGTCTGAGATCGTAAATTCTATGGCTGAAACAGGGCACACAACAAACAGCAATAGAACAAGCAAAACAAGATACTTGCACATTTAAATACTAGTTTAGAAAACTCAAATCACTTTGTCTAGTTTACTCGGGATTGCTGGGCAAATAAAGACGAAGATTAATTGATTGGTGGCCTAATGTTAGGTAGGCAAATTTTCTTGCCAAAGAATGTAGGACACCCAGTTGGCACAGATGATGGTCTAGGAAGTGGTACGGCTACAGCTTCTGCCGTGGGTGAGGGTGAGCTGCAAATCATAATGGGATCGCAGACCTGACGAATACATCTCGCATTTGGTGGACAAGGAGTAGGACTTGGACACGCTCTATCCTTGATAACACATCCTGGCTGAAGTGATGCTGAAGGGGTAGTTGATGGTCCGGGTGTAGATGCTGGATTATTGCATTCTCGACCACAAAAGTCCTTGGCGTAGTTAAATGCCTGTACTGGGTCTATACAATTATTGATACCGTCGATACCCGAGCTAGTCCCGTTTGAGCAACTAAAGCTAACGATTTTTACCCGATTGTTATCACATAACCCTTGAATACTAAAATTAGATATTGTATTTATACATAAATCACTTTGTGAGTTATTTATCAATGCAATATTCGGTATGCTTGTTAAATTTTTTACCATTACACTGATTAGCAGAATAGAGGCAGTGATAATAAGCGCAATGTATATCTTTGTTGAAATATAAATATTTTTCATTTTATACCTTTATTGCAGACTGATTGGATTGCCTTCATTGCAAGTAATATATTTGTACAAGATCCATTTGTATAACTTTTGAAACCCTCTCCTGTGCAATCATATTGAATGTTGGAAAATTTATTTGGACCACATGGCGAGCTAGCAGAAAAATTTAATATTTTTGAGGCATTATTTGATGGGAGAGGCTTTGGTTCTGGACTATTACATAGCGCAGACATTTTGCACCTAGCACCTGGAGGGCAATAGCATGGATCAGATGATGATAGCGACACATCTTCATCATCCATAGTACATCTTGTAAGAGGCTGAGAACACTTGTCGGCCTTTTCGCAACCATTGGTATAGGACAAACATTGATTGTTTTTCGATACACACTTTCCTGCTTCCATAGTACACATCCTTGGTGATGAAGTGGGGGCTGGACATACCAAGACTGGCTCACATGGCTCTTTAACGCATTGGACTTGACTGTAATAACAACCCGGCGTGCTATTTGTTGAAATTTTATTGATAGCTACAGAACTTGTGGAGTTTTGGTAAATATTCCACCCAAATACTATCATCACTGCAAAAATGAAAACAGTAATGAAAATCTTGTTGCCAAAGAAAGATTTATTAATAGATTTTGTTTTTTGCATGGATATATCTATTTATAGATAGTTCTAGAAAAAATTCAAGTGGCAATATTAGAAGCAGGTTTGGAGACAGGCCACGCGGTCGGTTTGGTTCCAATACTTTAGATAACAATTGATTTTGCAACTGGATGTAGAGATGGGAATGGTGGTGGATGACGGCGTCGGGGTCGGAGTGGGAGTCACTGAGGCACAAGCCCTAGCTGCACACGCTCGCGTAGCTTCGGCGTACCAAGTAGCGCTGTCCTTGCATGAATAGCTATCGCCAATGGTAATAAATGATTTGTCGGTCGCGCACTGGTACTCGACATAGCGATAACTCTCGGGTTTGATTGAACAAAGTTCGCGATATCGCCAAGTGGCCAATTTTTGCGGACAGTAGCTAGTGGTGGATGTTGTTGGAGTAGGTTTGACGGAGGCACTAGGCAAGGGGGTATTGACACAGGAGTGGGGTGAATTACACCGACTCTGAGCCAAGGCATCAAAGTTGGCGAAGGAGGTACAGGTTTGATAATCACCCAAGCTACCAGAATAGTTATCCTTGCATACATAGCTGGCTGACTGAGCTTGGCCTTCGGGGCAGGCTCCATTTTGGTTGGCATAGGCGACACTCATGACTGGACTCAAGCAAGTACCTGGGGGTGGAGTAGGAGTCGGGGATGGCGAGGGAATGAACGATGACTTGGGGGTGGCCTTGATCGAAGGAGATGGGGGTACCGGTGAGTTGAGGTAGAGCATGGCAGGCTCAGAACTCAGCGCGAATGCGACCGAGTCACCACCGATAATCTTGGTGGCCTTGAGATCTAAACTAAAAACTGAGGAAGTGCGTGTTGGCTTGTAGGCGCGAAGCGGAATGGTTGCGAGTTTGATGGTACCAATTGGGAGCACCGGGATATCTGTTGGGACGGGACCAAGACTAGGTTTGGGTGTGGGCGTCGGGGTGGGGGCAATACTCTCTTTGGGTGGAGGAGTAGGAGTTGGAGAGGGGGAGGGAATATTAGTTGGGTAAGGTGGAGGAGCCATTTCGAGTGCAGTCCCCTTCACTACCCCAGTATTGTTTGGCTTGATCGCAAGAATAATACTACCCCTACCCGTGCGGTTAATAGTTTGAAGATCAGGAGTATTGGCACGCAGGATAAAAGGGCTAGGCTCAAAAACAATATCGCTCGCGAGATAGACCAAGCGAGGGTCGAAGGTATAGGTAATCTCGATTTGGGAGACTCCCTGGTCGACAGTCGCCCAGAGATTGAGATTGTTGGCCCTTGTTGAGGTAATGGTTGTGGCACTAGGCTCAAAAAATAAGTTGGCATTGCCGATCCCTGCGTGACTCTTGAAAGCAAAATATTTGTTCATGGCATAGTTGGCCAAAACTAAACCGCTAAAAGCTACTACGATTAAAGTAAAGACCGAAAAGATTTTTTTGGAGTTTGAGCGTTTGATCATAAGACTCGTTACTTACTTGAATATGATCTAGTCACAAAACAATGTCAATGACTAATTGATTTAGTTGACCACTATACGGTCGACCGCAGCAATAGATGAGAGTGGATAATGGTTGGTAAAGTTTTTGGACATACCACCCTCGGGAAAAGGATCATTGATCAAGTAGTCATCCCCTACTTTGGCTTTGACTACGAGGAAATGCTCGGGACGACTAGAGCCGTACTGGATGATACCAACGATGACCGGCTTGCCGGGATTGTTAGAGAGTTCTGCATCGAGACTGGCGCGACTATAGCCGATCCGGGTCCGATTGGTAGAGACGCCCCCGATATTCCAGCTCCCTTGCCTAAAATCACCAAAAGAGAAAAGCTCGGATTGATTGGCGATCGCGCCAGGGCTGACGTTTTTACCATAATAACTCAAGACCATTGCCATCGAAGTGACGAGGCAACCCGAGCTGGCCATAGTGTAGCTCGACCCAGGTAAGAGCTGATTGCCCCACTGACTATCTCGTTGGTTGTAGTAGGTCCCCCACCCTGAATCGGTTTTGGTGGTACCAGATAAAATACTAGCGCCACCCTGACTGGTGACAAACCGAGTGAAGGCAGCTAATTGGGACTGCGCACTAGAGCGTAGTTGTTGATAGCGGGCTTCGTCATTTTTGGTTTCGGCTAACAATTTGTTTTTACTACTGATTTGGCCTGACAAAGAGTTTTTGTCGTTGTCCAGTTTTTGCTTGAGTGATTCGATCTCTTTTTGTTTGACTTCTTTGAGCTGCTTTTGCTGGTTATAGTCGAGACGAGATTTCTCCAGGCTAATCAAGATGGTCCGATCGTGATCACGAATCTTTTTGGCGTACTCGACATTGCGCAAAATAGTGCTAAGCCCAGTACTCTGGGCAATGATGGCAGTTTCGTATTTGGCTCGGCGCATATATGTTTCTTTGACGCGGGAAATAAATAGCTTGGTAATGTCGTCGAGTGAGTAGTCGATACTGTCGATACGACCATTTAAATCGGAGATTTCTAAGTTCAATTTTTCAAGTTGGGCCGTGGTTGAGGCGATCTTGGCCTGAGTGATTTTGATCTGAGTGTTTAAATAGTCGATCGCTTGGGCCAGAGTTTGCTTTTGACCAGCCAAGGTAC
>DALYDJ010000030.1:0-8665 GCA_031973275.1 Candidatus Woesebacteria bacterium | reverse complement strand
GAATTTCCGGGTAACTGAATTCTTTTTTAGCTCATTTTCTTTAAAAATATTTCCAATGTGTTCACCGATAGTGTTTACATTTTTACTAAAAAGCATACTCATCTGTGTTTGGGTTAGCCAAACACTGTCGTGCTGAACTGGCACAGAAATCTTCTTCCCCTTAGCGATTTCGTAAATAACAATTGATTTTGACTGGGCAGTCATATACATTCCCTCCCTAACTATACTAATCTCAATTCAATTATTATCCGAATACTACCCGAATGTCAATATATGAAAATTTACCTAAACTGAGTGATGAAAGACCAGATATTGTCCCAGACTGAGCGGGGTGGTGGTTGTGAAGGAGTGGTTTGGGGCATATCGAGCTGAGAGTAGGGGGTAAGACTCTCGACCTTCAAGGTATTGCTGGGTGAATGATAGGTCCCCACCACAATTACCGGCTTTTCGGCTAACCGTGTCGTTTGGTTAAAGTTGCCGGCATAGTCGATGGTGTAGACGTCCGAGGTGGGAAGTACCAGGATATCGCGGGGAGTGCCACCCATATTGACTGCGTGGATTACCCCCAGTTTGGACATGGGAATGTTCATCCCCCTACCCTGCCAAAGAAGATAAAGGACATAGAGTGCAATGGGCAGGACGAGCAGGGGAATGGTAAAGCGCAGGGAGATGATGGTATTCTGAGACTTCCAGATCCGCTTGAGCGCGAGCCAGAGCCGACCAATCGGATTATTCACCTTAAAATTGATATCAACAATAGGGTCATTTAAGTTTTCGGACTGCTTCAATTCCAAATCTATCGCATGGACACCGTTGACCGAGACGGAGCGGCCAATAGTTTTTTTACTCTCGCTCGCGCGCTCGGACAAATCTATGTTTTCTGTCATATAGATATGATGCTAGCAAATTGTGAGATAATTACAACATGAACAAGAAACTTGTCTCACTGGTGGTCCCGGTTTACAACGAAGCAGAGAATATTGCACCCTTTTTTAGCGAACTTTCTCGGTCAATTCCCAAGCAATACGCCACAGAGTATCTCTTTGTGGATGACGGCAGTACCGACGAAACACTCGCCCACCTCAAACTCCTCGCCAAGCGTTACAAAATGGTCAAATACCTTTCATTTACCCGCAACTTTGGCCACCAGTATGCCCTGAAAGCAGGACTAGACTTTGCTCAGGGCGAGGCAGTGATTACCCTGGACGGTGACTTTCAGCACCCTCCCAGTCTGATCCCGCAGATGCTCAAACACTGGGAATCTGGCGGCAATAAAATTGTCTACACTATGCGCCAGGATGAGCAAGGCTTTGCCTCACTCAAAAATGTCACTTCCCAGCTGTTTTACAAACTGATTAACTCGCTCTCAGAAATTAAAATCGATGCAGGAACGGCTGACTTTCGCTTGCTTGACCGGGAAGTAGTAGAGATGATCTGTGCGAGTCAAGAGAGTACACTTTTTTTGCGTGGACTTGTGTCGTGGTCGGGGTACCAGTCGCTCGCTATCCCGTACACCCAGGGTAGACGTAAATGGGGAACTTCAAAATACACTTACTCAAAAATGCTGCGCCTGGCGCTGGATGCCATTACCTCCTTTAGTATTGTTCCGCTCCGGATTGCGACGGTCGTAGGATTTTTTATGTCACTCTTTAGTGGAGTCTACGGGGTGTATGCGATCGTCGTCTTTTTGCTGGATAAAGACAGTGTGATTATTGGGTGGCCGTCGGTCATTATTAGCGTGCTATTTATTGGAGGGCTCCAACTGCTAATCTTGGGAATAGTGGGTGAGTATATCGGCAAAATTTTCTTGGAGACGAAAAAGAGACCGCTTTATATCATTAAAGAAAAACAGTTATGAAATGGTTGTCTTGGTTAGTGTTCGCTGTTTTTGGCTATTTTTTGCTGGGGAGTAATTTTAATGCCAAGCTCGGAATGATTGATGACCATGAGATAGCCCTGTTCCTGGGAAACGATGGACAAGTTAAACTCAGTGAAATCGTGCCGACCATTCTCACCCAAACTGAGGTTGGACAATGGGGATCGTATTTGCGGTATCGTCCGAGCTACTATACTCTAAGAGTCATTGAATCTGCACTCTGGGGTGATAACGCGCAGCTATGGTATTTGAGTCGATATCTTATGTTCGCTGCTAGTATGTGGCTAGCATGGAGAATCCTTACCCACTATTTCCCCAAGATCCTCTCTTACCTTTTTGTCTTCTACATTATGACCATGCCATTTTGGCCAGATTTACTTACCCGACTGGGACCTTCGGAAATATATGCAGTTCCGGCATCGCTCTTGTTTGTCTATGGCTTGATAAGTAATAAGTGGTGGATGATTACGCTGGGATATATGGTTTGTGTCGGAGCGAAAGAAAACTTTTTGATTTTATTCCCGATTGTTCTCGCCTGGGGAGGATACCGTGTATACATGAAGAAACTATCGAGGACAGAGGGACTCGCAATTTTGACTATGGTGGCCTATACCCTCTTGATTACGTTTGCGATCGTGGTGGCTACCGTCAGAGCCGGGGCAGATATCTATGGCACAAAAATTAGCTACCGTTACCGGATCACTAAATTATTTTTGGATGTGCCGAAGATTATTCAAAATAAGAACGCTTTTATGGCCGTGATACTCATGGCCGCCTCGGTGATAACGGGTATTTGGTACAACTGGAAATGGGGCATTAAGAAAACGATGCGCACACTCATCTTGGGTCAGCTTGGTTTAATTGTGACTTTGCTTGTTATCGTAGCATCACAATATGTTTTTTATATCAACATGCTCCCCTCGAATATGCGGTACGATTACCCGGTGATGGTTTTGTTCCCGGTGATAGACTTGATTGTGCTGCGGATGATTGTCCTGTTTTTTGCACAGTTTAAAGTTGGCAACTTAGTAAAGATTTTGAATTATGGGGCAGTGATGGTAGTCTGCTTGTACTACATCTTTCACCGGGGATACACCCTCATTCACTTGCAGTCACAGCGGAATGTCGTAGCAACTCAGCATTTTGAGACAGAACTGGCGAAGGCCGAAATAACCTTAAAAAATAATCTGGACGCAGATGTGTTGTTTGTGAGTGAGAAATATATTGATTTTGAGCCAATTGTGTCGGTCGAGAGATATCTCACGTCACGATCTATCACCAATAGACTCTCTTTAGATTATCGCCCTAGAGAGGTGAGTAACGACGCCATGGAGCTCGATATGAGACTGAACCAAGTCATGGCAGGAGAACTAGGTAATGATCATTTATTTGATCATTTTTCAAAATTTGAAATCAGCAATAAGCCTTGTTACAGTATTATTTTTGGATCTGCCGCGCCTTTTCCCTCTTGCCCCGAGATAGCGAGGTTTTAAGTAGATACCCAATACTCACCAAGTAGATGGTAATCCACAAATACCACCACTCCCCTTTGGCAAAATCCGGCTTGTATTGACTAGCCTGAGTCATGAGATCTTTCATTGTACTGCCAGAGTAGTAGATTCGAATTACATGCCACAAGGCACCTAGTTGAAGCCAAGAGAATAGGATGACAAGCGCACGGCGTAGCCATTTACCTGACGTGATACTCCATCCCAGCGTTAGGATTCCTGTAATGAGGAGGGACATTTGGGCGACGATCACAGGGAAGAAGTAGCGAGCTTGAATGCCGAGGGAGTAACCAAGCGATTTGTGATGTTGCCAGTCTGCCCAGTAGATGGCAAGAGCGTAGATGATGGTCGAACAGAGCGCAAAGAATATCAAATATGGATCGGCTACCAATTTTTTCTTTTTAAATACCTTCCATAAGTAGATTAAACAACCAACGGCCGAGATGAGTACGACTCGGTTGGCGATCTGCCAATATAGCGGCGGTAACACGACCCCAAGCCACTTGAAGACTCCCCAGTACCAGACTACGTTTTGGGTGAGAAGCTTGTTAAGTGAAAAGTCAAAAAATGCTGGGAGGGTTGCCCCGCGATTGTTAGGTAGACTAAAGTAATTAAGCCAAATATCTGAGGAAAGGATGAGAATAGCAATGAAAGCAAGAACAACACCCAAGATGAGCCGCCACTGGCGACGGCGGAATGAGCCAATCATGAGAGCCAACATAATAAGAGGGACAGCGATATATCCCTGAGGTTTGGTGTAGATGTCGAGGAAAGTAACTGCCAGCAAGCTCAGTATGACTGGCCAAGATAAACCTGATTTGATCAATTTTAAACAGTAGTAGATGAGACCTGTAAAGAGAAGATTATGCAGATTATCGGAATTGACACCCGCAGTTACAAAACTAAACATGGGTTGAAAAACGGTCAAAATGGTGAGGGTGAGGGCGAGTTTGGACTTGCTAAAGAGCAAAAATCCGATGTGATAGGTGAAGTAGGCCATAAAAAATGCGAGTGGAAGAGAGCCGAAGCGCACAAAGTATGATCTAGTGATCAAATCTGCTTGATCTACTAATTTGAGCCAAAAACTACTATAGAGGTAGTATGCTACGGGATATCTAGCCGCTTCTTCTCTCACATAGGTATTTCGGTTGTCCTCTGTATTTAAGAGTTTGATTTCATTTTCGTATTTACCGATGAGAGTACCTGTGTACTCCACATGGTGCTCCGGGTGATAGGTATAGAGATTATTCCCCTGGCTGTCACGAAGTGTCCCAAGCAACTCTTGTGTTTTATACATCTCAATTGTTACATCTTTGACTTTTTGAGGTGGGATCTGACCGTGGCGCGCGACGTACTCTACTGTTTCTAAATGGACTTGTTCATCGGGGAATTCAAACAGAGGAACAATCATCACCCAACCCATGATGACTCCGACTATGGCGAGGGCAAGTTTAACGACTTCTTTGGACATAGCTGTTCCAACCGTCTCTGACGATTAATCGCAAAGTATGGACCGGCTCCCAACCAAGGGCACTTTTTGCCTCGGCTATATCGGCCCTAGAGTAGCTAATATCGCCGGGAATGCGAGGACCATAAACTATCTTTATCTTTTTGCCGGTGAGTATCTCGACTTCTTTGATTACCTCGCCGATTGTGTGAGTCTCACCTGACCCGAGATTAAGGATAGTTGACCTGCCACCTTTGCGTAGATAATCCAAGGCAAGGACAAAAGCGAGGGCAATATCTTCGACGTGGATAAAGTCGCGTACTACCGTACCGTCGGGGGTATCGTAGTCGTTACCACTGATGGTGATCTGATCTGCCTCGCCATTTGAAACGGCGAAGAGACGTTGCATGATGGCCCGACTACCCCGACTCTGACCTAGTCTCCCCTCCTCCTCGGCCCCGCCGACGTTGAAGAAGCGAAAAGCGACATACTTACTGTCTCCAACTGCAATTTTTTGAAGTGAGGTCTCCCCGGCTAGCTTAGTCACGCCGTAGGTGTTGCTAGGAGTTAGGGGAGCGGATTCCTTGAGCGGATCACGTGAGTCTGTGGTGCCATAAACGGCGGCGGAACTAGCATAGAGGAGGTATTTAACCCCAGCCTGCGTAGCAGCCTCCCAAACGTTGCGCGAGCCTATATCATTCACTGCCTGGTATTCTACTGCTTTGTCGTTGCTTTCGGCGGCATTGACGAGGGCGGCCAAGTGAATCACTGCTTCAAACTGATGGGTAGCAAAGAGTTGAGCAAGCGCTGATTTGTCGGTAACATCCCCTACTACCAATTCCTCATTATTGAGTAAGGATGATTTTGAGCTCTGGGAGAGATTGTCGTAGACTACTACTTGCTCGCCTGATTCGCTAAGCAATTTGACGATGTGACTGCCGATATACCCACACCCACCCGTGACGAGAATCATGATTGTTCGTTTCGGTATTTTTTAACATGCTCGGGACCGGGATATGGCCCTTGCTTGATCTCGATGA
The DNA here is from genome assembly GCA_031973275.1 of Candidatus Woesebacteria bacterium. Classification (GTDB taxonomy): domain Bacteria; phylum Patescibacteriota; class Microgenomatia; order UBA1400; family UBA12108; genus CAJAUT01. Next base: position 2,794 of record DALYDJ010000030.1, on the reverse strand, counting down.
GCCGGCATTTTTTGAGTACTTCAAAACCATGGCCACCGGCAACGTGGAGGAGGAAGTCACCCGGCTCCATAATTACTTCGGCGATTAACTCAAATTGATCAGTAAATATTTTGGCTTTGACTAAACCTTTTTCCAAATACAAAAATTCTTGGGTGGTGTTTACTTTGTATTTGATATCGGGGTTATGAATGTGATCGCGGACAATGGTGCCGGCTTTGTGTTCGATCAAACCTAACTGGAGCGTGTAGTCGTTAGGCGTCAAAAAGGAGACACCGTCCGCTTTGAGCTTGTGGGAAAAAATGATGCAATGGATCTGACCTTGATGCTTGATTTCCCGCCTATACATGAGGACTATTTTAGCATAACTAGTTTTTTGAGCATGGAGTCTACCAAGGCAGAAAAATCCGCCATGGTCCAGGTAGAGACTCGCCGATATCCTCGCTTGGTGAGAGTAGTCACTAGAACAGGATCTCTCAATAACCGCGCGATAGCGTCTGCCCAAGCTTGGGGGTCTAGGGGATCCGCCAATAGACCGGCGTTACCTAGTTGTTCCCTACATCCTCGGATATCGGAATAAATGACTGGGGTACCCATCGTCCAGGCTTCGAGGACTGGGATATTGGTGGGACCAAAAAATGTGGGCATGGTGAGCGCAAGAGCGCCTCTATACAGCGCCGATACTTCGATATTTTCGACGTACCCCAAAAACTTGACGTACTTGGACAAGGAATGAGTTTTGGCATACTCTATCACTTCAGTATAGGTACTAAAGTCGACATCTTTGGCTCCAGTCATGATTAAGCTAACTTTTTGACCTTGCTGATGTAAGAGGGTGAGGGCACGGACTAAAACTAGATGATTTTTATGTGACCAGAAGTGGGCCGGATAGTAGATGTAAGGAGACGTAATTTTAAATTTTTTGAGCACTGAGGCAGTTTTTTTGGGCGTAATGTTTGGCTCCAAGTAGGGAGTCGGCAAAAAGGGAAGGATAACAATCTTGGATGGATCGGTAGATGGATAACATGAAAGAACATCTTCTTTACCCACTACCGAGTCTACGAGGATACGGAGCGATTTGGCACAAGTTTGGCTATAGTAATTCTCCCGGTACTCCCATCTCCCCCCATATGAGACTTCTTTGAACTGAGGATTGATCTTGTGTTGGAGGTCATGCACGGCTACGATGGTAGGAATCTTGACTAAATAAGATAGGTCGGAACCGGCCGGGAAAATAAGTAAGTCGAGCCGGGCAGAATCGATGGCTTGGAGCACAGCTCGCTGTGAGTAACGCATGGCCAAGTTTACGACAAAGAACAAGCGGAGGCGATAAAGGAGTGACATCACGATTCCCAGATACCTCCCTACGACATTGGCTAGCCAGGTACGTCGTTTTTCGTATTTGGCTTGATCGCCGGTAGCCAGATTGATGAGGGTAAAGCGGGGGTCAGAGAGGTATTTGGGTGGGATATCGGGAGAGGTAGTGATGATTACATACTCGTTGGCCGGGTTGAGAGCCAAGGCCTCTAGGAAACCAAGGGAGTATTGATAGACTCCACCATTCTTTTTGCCGGCCGTAAAGTAAATGCCAATACGCATACTTACACTTTCTGGGCAATCACTTGCATATCCCAGTGGGACGGGTCAATGGGAGCATCGATGTTGTCAAAAGCTGTCGTCTTGGTGAGGGACAAACCTCCAGCCAACAAAGCCTCTTTGAGCTCGGCTTCGTCCCAGTAACGCATGGGGTGGTCTTCGGTTACCGACTCGGTCGTGACACCACCTTTGACTTCTGTTACTTCGAAGGTAATATTAACTAATTTTTTCCCTTGATCGAGTGACCCTTTGGTAACGCGCGTAATCTGGGCACCATCTTTTTCGATCACCCTCGTGCGATCTGAGGGAGGATCGGCGACTACCGCCGGGCCGTACCAGGCATCAAACAAGAAAACACCACCACTCGGCAAATGTTTGGCGACGCCTGTCGCGACCGCAGTCAGGTCGGCGGGCGTATGGAGATATCCGACAATATTAAACATCATCATGACTGCGTCAAAATCACCGAGCTCTGGCAAGTGACGGATGTCTGATTCAACCAAAGTGATTTGGTTGGCCACACCGGCAGTCTCAATTTTACGCTTGGCTTGTGCCAACATATCGGGAGAAAGATCGACTCCCGTGACCTGGTATCCACGCTTGGCCAGTTCGATTTCGTAGGTTCCGGTACCACAGCCGAGGCTCAAGACTTTTTTGACTGGGCCGGGAGAGTACTTGGTAAAGACCGATTCTATTAAGTCTGTCTCTGCTTTATAATCCTTGGTTTGATACATGTCATCGTAATATTTGGCGTATCCACTAAATTGGGTCATAGGTTCCTTTCGATTATTTTAATAAGCTCGCGCATCCGTACCAGATAGGTATGATCTCGCAAGGTTCTCTGATTACCAGCTTGGCCAATTCTAGCGCATTCCTCGGTATGTTGCGAGTAGTACTTGATTTGCTCCAGGAGTTCGCTCTGATTATGATAGACAACTATTTCTTTGCCCGGCACGAAAAACTCGGCTATGTTGGATTTGGCGTCGGTCAGGAGCATAGCACCACAACCCGTGGCTTCAAATAGCCGCATGTTATTGGCAAAATCTCCGGCAATCATACTATGGCGATTAAGGGTAATCTGACTCTTTTGCAAGACATTATACATGTCACGACCCCAGGCCTCACCCTGATAAATGGAATGTAAAAGTGGGGTTGTGAGTGAAGTTGCAGGAGAACCCCAAATTTTGAGTTTGAAGGTTTG
>DALYDJ010000029.1:5127-8925 GCA_031973275.1 Candidatus Woesebacteria bacterium | reverse complement strand
ATATTAAAGCCCTCGATCATCTAGACGAAGTCATCAAAACCATCCGTGCCAGCAAGGACACCGAAGAAGCCAAGGCTCAGTTGATCAAGAAGTTCGGCTTCTCTGAGATCCAAGCCGTCGCAATCTTAGATATGCAACTGCGCCGCCTCTCGGCCCTAGAACGCAAGAAGATCGAAGACGAGTACAACGCCCTCATGGTCCGCATCAACGAGCTCTTGGCATTACTTAAAGATCCCAAGGCTATCTTAGAGACCATCACCAAAGAGCTCAAAGAGCTCAAAGAGATCTACGGCGACCCCCGTAAGACCAAAGTCATCAAAGGCAAGTTGGGCGAGTTTTCAGAAGAAGATCTAGTTGCCGCCGAAGACAATTTGGTCGCGATCACCCGTGACGGCTACGTCAAACGCATGCCGCTCTCCACCTACCGTACCCAGCGCCGCGGTGGCAAAGGGGTTGTTGGCATGACCACCAAAGATACCGACGAGATCCTCCACATGACCGTCGCCAACACGCACGACTTTGCACTGTTCTTTACCAATACCGGCAAAGTCTACAGCATGCGCGTCTTCGAGCTCCCAGAGGGCAGTCGCACCGCCAAAGGTCAGGCTATCATCAATCTCTTAAATATCGAGCAAGGCGAAATGGTCCAAGCTGTCCTAGCCGTCAACAAAGACTTACTCAAAGACAAAGGTCACTTTATCACCATGGCTACGAGCAACGGCATGATCAAAAAGACGCCACTGTCTGAGTACGAGAGTATTAGGCAGAGTGGCAAGATCGGCATCTCGCTCCGCGATGGTGACCAGCTCATCAAAGTCGAGATCAGCCATGGCCAAAACTATATTATCTTGGTTACCAAAGGCGGCAAATCCATCAAGTTCAAAGAAACCGACGTGACTGCAACCGGTCGCGACACCATGGGCGTAAAAGGTATGACCCTCAAAGCAGGCGATGCAGTGATTGCCATGGAGACTGTCGAGATCACGCCACCCAAGCCGGACGACAAGCGTCGCAAATTCTTTAGGGAGATTCTCGTCGTTACTGAACACGGCCTCGGCAAACGCACCGACGTCTCCGAGTATCCAGAGCAAAAGAGGGGAGGGCAGGGAGTCAAAGTCGCCGAGCTCTCTGAACGCACGGGTGATATCGCTGCCGTTCGCATGGTAACCGAAGATGATGAGCAGGTCGTGATCACCACCAAGCAAGCCCAGGTGATTAAACTACCACTCAAGAACATCAAGGTCCTCGGTCGCTCCACTCAGGGTGTCATCCTCATGCGTCCCGCATCCGGCGACGTCGTCACCTCCGTCACCACCCTCCAGGATGCCGAGGAAGAGGAAGTCTAAATGGGATTGATAATCCTGGATAGACTAATTTGCAATCTACTTTCTCCTATTTTTACGAATGACCCCCAGGTATTTTGGACATCTATAGGTTCAATTGGCTCTATCGGCGTAGTGTTTTTTGCACTTAATGAAGTCTGGAAAAATGCTCAGCTTGGGAATGATAAATTTGAGAATGCAATAAACGTTGATTTAAGCCAGGGTGGCATATTCAAGTTAGTTAATATTTCCGATCATTCAATTACTATAAATACTATTAAGCAACAACTCATTACGGATAGTGAATTAACAAACAACTTTGGAGAATCAATGTCGCTACGATCTGGTAGCTATGAACAGAATGCTAACAAAATAAATAGTTTCCTACTTCGGTATTTTAAAAAACACTCCAAAGCAAAATATACCCATACCATAAATATACAAAGATCAATCGCTCCCAGTATTGGGTTGGTGATTGCAAACTCATTAACTCACCTCCCTACAGGCTATGAAACACAGGTAATATGGATAGTTAGAACATCCATCAAATATTCGAGTCCTAACGGCAAAAAATCTGAGGTAAAAAATTTTACACATAGATTCTCAGTAGATCTTGAGCCTAGAACTTAGTGGGTAGAATATTTTATTGAAGGAGAAGGTTAAATCCATGACTTTAATTTTTGAATCAACCAATTTTATAGTCATGCCACACCCTAGGAATGAGGTGGATCGACTTGATGGGGGACACATCGTCATCAATCCCAAGGTCACGGTCGAAGATCGCCAACAGCTCACTCCCTATCAAGCCAAGGAGCTGATGCGGCTAACAATCCTGGTAGGGGAGGCAATGAAACGATATTACAAATCCATCGGGATCGAACTCCACCGTGTTAATTATCAGGACAACGGCAACTGGCGACCAGAGCAACATTATCACCTTTACGGCCGAGCCAAAACCGCCAAATATCAAAAAGCCGGCGACCCGATTATTCCTGGCCACAAAGACGAATATCAAAATCTAACCGACGACGACGTCTCTGGTCTGAGAAAAGAGATCGCCCAACTCCTCACAGAACCCAACTACTCCAACTCCTCCTGGGGATTTTCACTTACCTAGTGGAAAATAGTTCGATAGTTCAAACTACTAGACATTGATGTATCGATGATTCGAATCATCGATACACTAACCCAAGTCACTACCATAATTCGAATCATAGTAGTAGCTGGTACTTTTAAGAGATGCAAATATCTCCTAACCACTTAGAATAGGATATAATCCAACGCAATTATGGAAGTAATTAAGAACGGCCAAGGTTCCCTAGAATTTAGCTACGAAATCGGCTATATCCACATCCAAGGTATATACGTTGGTGGACAAAGAGGAGTTGGAAATGGTAGAGATTTATTAAGAAAGTTTAGAGAGCAAGTGGGAATGAACATGAAAGTTACCGGAGAAATTTCGCATCCAGAAACCGTAACTATGTTGCATTCTAGTTATGGCCAGCTAGCCATGGCACATCCCAATTGTCTAATCGATATCACCGAGCTCGGAGCTCTCCCAATCGTCCAAATTTTTGCTTCTGCTGGCATTGTCATTGCGGCCGTTGGATTAATGTACGTACCAGAAATAAAAACAGATGATATTCATGAGCGATTCCATCGGCCATTTACTGGACACACTTAAAAAGTGACACTGCCTCCAAAAACGACTATATCGCACTCAACCTCTCACTTATCCCTATCCTTACTCTACAAAGTGCTCTGCAACTAGAGTCTTATCCTTTATAGTGTTTAGTTTAATCTTCCATTCGCTGGCCAATACAAGCATCCTAGCCATCCTAGCTTGGAGCATAGTGATATCACAACTCTCTGGCGCTAAAGTCTCAATATTTTCTATTGACCTTTCCCATACATCGACAGGGGGACGGTTTGGCCTAGTAGGGACAACTTGTGGTGTATGTATCAATACTCCATTTTCATATCGACCAAGATCAGTCCCACTCAAAACATGCAATGTAATTTTCCCATTTGGATAGCGCAGTACTTCACCAACCATGATATCTTTGGCATTTTTCGGATAACCGACCCACTGCACAACAAATATACTTGGATAATTTATCTGATTTTGTATATCTCCTGGTTTCAATAACTCGCTTTTTCCTCCTACATCTCTGGGTACAACTTGGACCGCTACTCCAGGATAAAACAACCCTTGATATGTAACCCCGAAGTTAGCAGAGGCTACTCCTGAGTTTAGCCCTGTAGCAGTCACCTCTAAAACATCTCCTTTAATATCTTTACTTAATGCTAGTGCTAGCCTAGCCTGATCTACCCCACCGAAGGATTTCATTTTCGGGTTACCACCATTCTCAGTGACAGGCATAACACCAACAATTTTGATCATATTTGCCCAACCAACTATCTCTCTGTCACTCTCAGGCACAATATAGGCCACTTGTTGCTTGCCGTGTCTTAG
>DALYDJ010000029.1:0-5117 GCA_031973275.1 Candidatus Woesebacteria bacterium | reverse complement strand
TTTCCGAGCCGACTTTTGCCGAAACCACAGACTCTGTAATAATAGGCTCGACATCACGTACTCCGAGGCGATGACGCAAATTTAACCTCAAACAATCTCGCGTAACTCCCGCACCACGTTGCTTGATAACAATGGTATTTTGCCCTTCGTAATGAAGTACAACAGGTTCCCCGCCAAACAATGTTTTTGCTATTCCACTTCCGATTAACCTATCTAAATCATCAGGCGTCACTCCTCCATTTCTAGCATGGATCTCATGAAGATATTGGAATGGAACCACACACCCAACATACAATCTATTCAACTCGTCTCTATACGCCGCAATATCAGGCTCACCAGCTGGAGGTTTCCATTCAGTGTTTAAACCAAAGCTCGAGATAGAAAGGGAACCACTAATACCTCCACGCAATAAAGTTTGTTCCACATTTATTAAGCCTAACTTATCATATGCCCAGGTCTCATCATTCAAGCTTAACTGCCTTACTTCAGGTACCAAACGCTCCACTATCGTAGACATCCTACCTCCTTACAAAACTCACTTTTACAATTGATAGTTTACGCCTCGCTTCCCACTAGTAGCAACCCCATAACTAAGTATATAATAAACAAACACCAAGAAGTTATAGTTTTTAGTATTATCCCCGAATTTGCTACAATACCATTATGTCCAAACTCAGAGTTGCTGTTATCTTTGGAGGTAAGAGTCCCGAGCACGAAGTGAGTGTGATCACGGCCGTCCAAGCCATGGCCAGCATGCCTACAGACTACGATGTCATCCCCATCTACGTGAGCAAAACTGGCGAACTCTTTAGTGGTGACAAACTCAAATCCATCGAAACCTACCAGAACATGCCACTCCTTGAACAAATGGCCGAGCGAGTCGCGCTCCCCAGCTCTCCAGCAACCATTACACTCACTCCCACCACGCAATCATTCTTCAAAAAAACCGGCAAACCATTTGACGTCATCTTTCCTTGTTTCCACGGTGGGGTAGGGGAGGGCGGTTGGATCCAGGGCCTAGCCGAGTTCTACGGCATCCCGCTCGTTGGGACCGGTCTAACCGGCGCAGCCATCGGCATGGACAAAGTGGCGATGAAGGCGGCCTTTGACGGCGCCAATATCAAGCAAGCTCCCTACATCTGGTTTTATCGCAATGATTGGTATACCAAAGAAGCCACCTTTGTCAAAGAAATCGAAACCCACCTCAAATATCCCATTTTCGTCAAACCCAGTCGGGGTGGCTCATCTATTGGCACGACGTGTGCCAAGTCTACCAAAGAACTAATCCGCGCCATCGATCTCGCCGCTGCTATGGACACGCGAATTGTCGTAGAGGAGGGGATCACTGGCGCCCGCGAGATCAATATCTCGATCATGGGCAATGCCGGCCACGATCTCGAATGTTCAGTCTGCGAAGAAGTCTTCCACGAGGGTTCCGAGTTCTTGGATTTTAAAGTTAAGTATCTGCCTAGCGACAAGGCAAGTTTGGCAAGTAGTAAAAGTGAAGGCATGGCCAGTACGAATAAGGTAATTCCGGCCAAATTAGACAAAAAACTAGTAAGTAAAATAGAGCAAATAGGCAAACTCATTTTCAACTTATTAGACTGCTCAGGTCTCGTTCGTCTTGACTTCCTAGTAAAAGGAAACGATGTATATTGCATCGAGATCAACACTATTCCTGGTCTTCTTAGTTTTTATCTCTGGAAAAAATCAGGTTATACATATCCAAAATTGCTTACTCACTTGATAGAATTAGCAGTTTTCAAACATGATGATATTAAGAAGAATGTGACCGACTTTGCCTCGCCAATTCTTACAAACCTAAGTCAAGGAAAATTGGGTAGTAAATTGAATTAATAATTTTCCGTCACATCATTTTCCAGTAGCACGAGAGGCTCTTTCTTTAGTTTCAAATCCCTGACAGCTCGCATAAAGTCCAGTGTTTTCTCGATATAGATCACCTTTACTTTTCCCCCGATCCCTTGCTCCAAGCTTAGGGTACGCTCATTGTGTCCTACCAAGATCACATAGTCTGCATTACCAATTATCTCTTTACCCAGTTCTTCGTGGATTTTGTTACTCTCTCTACCCAGCTCTACCAGTCCCGGCGTCACGAGTATCCGCGTGTATTTTGTTTGCTTGCCTAGATACTCAACGGCGAGGGCAAATCCTTTATCATTACTACTAAAACTATCATCAATTACCGCCATCCCATATCGCCCACTAGTCATCTCAAATCTATTTTTCACCTGCCTAACTTTCATATCAAAGTTATTAATCCCAAACAATCTAGCAATTTTTTTGGCACCATCTAAATTAGTTTCATTTCTATCTGCAGAAGAACCGTAGAATGTCACCTTTACCCCCAACTTTTCCACATTTTTGACGACCGTTTCATCACTCCCATTCGCCACCAGTTTCCCCTGTACTTTATCCATATACACAGCGATCTCACTCTTAGCTATTTGGATATTTTCCCAGCTACCAAAGCGTTCTAAATGCTGTCTCGCCATCCCGGTAAGGACCCCAATATCCGGTTGGACCATCGTGAGTAGATGGGTAATGTCGCCGATATGATATGCCCCTACCTCTACAATAAATATCTGAGTCCTTTCATTAACTTCGTACTCTAAACACTTAGCAATCCCAAAAATGGTATTAAAGCTCTCTGGAGTTGCGACCGTCCGATACTTGGTCCGGAGCAGATCGTAGGCATAGTTCTTGACGGAAGTTTTGCCGTACGACCCAGCAATCGCCACAACGACGAGCCCACGCTGTTTTAGCTGGGCAATGCGCGTTTTGGTCCGGTACCAAGTAACAATCTCCGCAGTTTTCACTACTCCGCCAATCAGTGTATTGGCACCCACTATGCCGAGGGGATAGGATAACAATCTAGTTAGTTTTAGTCTTCCGGTCCAGCGTGCGCGTTTGACCACCGACTCGTCGATGTCACGGCTTGCGGCCAAATACCTGGCCGTGTCGTACTGCTCGAGCTGGAGTAATGCCAAATTGGCCAGTCTATTCATTCGCTTGTCTCCTGCAAAATTCGTAGTGTCTGCTCATAGTGGCTCAAGTGCGGATCATGTCCCGCCCCCCAGACGACTCTAACTCGCGAATGTCTCACCTTTTTAGAGTAAATTTTTGTTAAAGGTAGAGGTAAGATCGGATCTTTTTCTCCCCACACAATCGTCGTTTCAGCCTCTATTTTTGGCAAATATTTGAGCAAATCTGTTTTAACTATTGCCCGGTACAGCTCCCGCAGGGTAGGGGAGTTACGGTAATCCTCGTCCATCATGCCCCCCACAATTCTTGTCCGTAGTGAGGAGGGGACCCAGGAAAAAAGCTTAGCTAGGCCCATCAGGACTACTCGCTTTATAGACTGGGGTTTCACTCCCGCCGGGTCAATCAAAATTAGTTTCTCCACCAGGTCTTTATACGTAGATCCAAGCACTATTCCCACGCGCCCGCCGAGGGAGTGTCCGAGGAGAATAACTTTATCTATTTCCAAGTACTGGCAAAAATCTTTGACGAGTTCACTATACTCAAAAATATTCGCTACCTTGGGCAAGCTCGATCCGCCAAACCCTGGGAGGTCTAATACAAAAACCTTGCGTCCGCTCCACTTGCTTAGATCTTGTGCCATCCTGATCCACTCGTTCCCACTCCGCCCCCAACCATGCAGTATGAGTAGGGGTGAACCCCCGTGTCCACCCTTAATCTCCGTGTAATTCCATATCTGACTTCCCACCGCCACTTGTGTCATACCATGATTATACGTGAATTTCTCTTTGGTACCTGCCTGCGCAGGCAGGTCTTACAATTTCTTACAACATCTTCTAATATTCGCCAATATCTGCCAACATCTGCTAAGATTAGACAAATGAACGATTCGCGCAAATTACTACTTCTTGCCAAACTGGAACGCGTAGAAGCCGAATCAAAATTATTGCCACGACGTCTCGAAATTCTTTTGACGATTCGTGATCATTCTCCATGTAGTCTCGACTTTTTACAAAGGAATTTTGTGGGCACACCAGGGAGCACACTCCGCTACGATTTACTCAAGCTCCAGCAGATAGGACTCATCCAAAAACTAGGGGTCACCCGCGGGGCGCTCTACTGCGCCTCGCCAACCGAGTGATATTTCTCATGTACACTTTTTAGTTGCGGGTTGGTCACGTGGGTATAGATCTGCGTGGTCGCAATATTCTTGTGCCCTAGCATTTCCTGGACCTCACGTAGCCCCGCGCCATGACTGATGAGATCAGTGGCAAAGCTATGCCTCATTACGTGGGGTGTAATCACGTACGGCAAGTGCGCCAGACGTCCGTACTTGCCAATGATTCGCTGCACACTCCGCACATTTAGTCGGAGTTTCTCGCCCGCTTTGGGATCGTCGATCGCTGGCTTGGCTCCGCTATGCCGGATAAAAACGGGGTGATAATGATCGTCTCGCTCACGCAAGTATCTCGCAATCCACTGCGCCGCCCGGTCTGATAGGAATACTACCCGGATCTTTTTACCTTTACCCATCACCCCAAACTCACGCGACTCTAGGTTGATGGTAGTTTTATTCAGTGAGACTAGCTCCGATACCCGCAATCCAGTCGAGAAAAGAGTTTCCATAATCACTCTATCGCGTAATCCTTGGATATTGGATATATCCGCCTTTTCTATCATCGCCTCCACATGTGAATAATCCAAGAACTTGAGCGAGTGTTCCTTGCCTTTCGGTAGTTCTAGTCGCTCCGGTGAGACTACTTCATAATCCTGCCTCAGGAGATACCTTAGCATCGAGCGCAGTGCGATTACATAATATCCCTGGGTGACAGGCGAGAGATACTCTCCCTTATCGTTTTTATGTTGCGCCAAAAAGACACGGTAGGTCTTCAACATCTTAGAGGTCACGTCGCTCAATTCTTTATCTGGATAATACTTACCAAACCAAGCAGCAAACTTTAATAGATAAAATCGATAATTGCGAATCGTAAAAGGAGACACCTGCCGCTCAATTGTGAGGTACTCGAGGTACTCTTCAATGCAGGCCTGGAGTGTTGGAGTACTACCCTTAGCACTCATATAGTTTCGACTGCCAAATATCTCGAATTAAAATTGGG
>DALYDJ010000028.1:0-9264 GCA_031973275.1 Candidatus Woesebacteria bacterium | reverse complement strand
GAGCAAGATTTGGACTCGACACGAACTTTCATGTAATCGACACCAGAGATAGTTTTGATGGTACCGGAGTTGCCAGAGTAGGTGGTATTGGTGAGTAGCTCGTTACCATCTTTGGCCCAGACAGTAATCCCAAAACTGTAGTTGTCTTTGAGACTATAGCGCAAAGTAAGTGGGCCTTTGATATCTTTGACTTCAGTCATGTAGCTGATCGGGCAAGCGCTGGTTTTGACCAAAGTAAGGTTGAGGTGGGAGGTGGTCGTAGTAGTAGTCTTTTTGGTAGTGGTAACACCTTTGACAACCCCGGGTTTGGTGGTGATGGGCTCACCGCCTTTGGTGGTGGGGGCGAGACTAGCGGTCGGGGTACTTGACGGAGTAGCTTTGGCGCTAGGTTTGACACTAGGCGATACGGCGGGAGTGGCAGAGGCACTTGGCGTAGCACTACCACTAGGGTTGAGCTTGAGCAAAAAACTAGTCGTGGCTTTAAAGGTGTAGAAGCCCAGGATGCCCAGGGCTAAAATAGTCAGTAAACCTGCAATAAATGATTTCATGTCCTATATTATATACCAAGGAGTCAAGTTGTGGCAAAGTGGGGGTGATTAGTTGATACTACGTAGTAAATCTGTCATAGTGAAATAATGAAAAAAAAGCTTGCTGACAACAAAGCATATACGAAGGAGGACGAGGTGTGGTGGAGACGTAACTGGAAATCTTTGACAGTAGTATTGCTCTTGGTGGCTAGCTTGCCCTGGACTGTAGGCTTGGTGCAAAAAGTGACGAAGTATCTGACTGGAGCTAGTTATCAGGCTGCCGCGATCGTGGTAGATGTGAGTCAGCCCGGACAACCAGTCCGCAAGACATGGAGCGGGGTAGCGCAAGGATTTGAAAAACTGCCAGAAGAAGATTTCCGTCTGTCGGCAACCTCTGGTTTGCTCAAGAGTGTCGGGACTCGCTATGTCCGGATCGACCATATCTATGACGGGTTTAACGTGGTATCGCGAGTCGATGGTAAACTGAGGTATGACTGGACCAAGCTAGATGCCATGGTTGGAGATATTATCGCAGGTGGAGCGTTGCCGTTTTTCTCGATCTCTTATATGCCACCGGCCATTTCTAAAGGCGACATCCTAGATTTCCCTAACGATTGGGGAGAGTGGGGGCAAGTGGTTGCAGCTACGGTCGGGCATTATTCTCGCGATTACCGCGGGGGCCTGAACAATGTTATCTATGAAGTATGGAACGAGCCGGATCTGTTTGGTGGGTGGAAAATGGGTGGAGCCAAGAATTATGTGACTCTGTATGCCACGGCAGCTAATGCCGCCAATCGCGTGACTGGAGTCAAGCCATTCAAGATAGGTGGTCCAGCTACGACGGGTTTTTATCCCGCCTGGGTGACTGGGTTTTATGACAAACTAGATGAGTCGGTTCGGATAGATTTTTTCTCCTGGCATAGATATAGTGCCAACGTCGATGACTTTGTTAAAGACGCGACAACTGCCAAAGAGATGATGCAGACTAGGATCACCAGATCTCAAGACTTGTATATCTCTGAATGGGGAGTCAACCCGGAGAGATCGGCATCTTATGACGGTAGGTGGGCAGGGGCGCATTTCCTGGCGGTCAATACCGCACTGGCGGACACGGCGATCGATTTGGCGTTGGCATTTGAAGTGATGGACGGAGCACCAGGAGATAAACAACTGCATGGTGGCTGGGGGATGGTGACCAATCCAAAGTACGGGGCAGTGACGAAAAAACCGAGGTTTAAAGCCTGGGAAATGATTGCTAAACTGGATGGGGTGAGGCTACCTACGCTTGGTAATGGGACGTATGTGACGTCGATGGCTACTACGGATCCAAATGGAGTAATTAGAGTGCTCGCGACCAATTATGACCCGGCTGGCAAACACGACGAATTGTTCCCCCTGACCTTGGTGGGGATCACCGACGGGATCTACAATGTAAAAGAGGAATATCTGTCTGGGAGAGTGCTCAATACCGAGGTGAATACGGCCGGTGGGAGTATGCGCCGCGAGATCTCGCTGAACGAGAGTGATGCCGTCCTGCTGACGGTGATAAAGAAGTAGTTAGTGATTATCTACCATATTCAAGGATGTGGATGGCATTCGTCCTGCTGAATGTTTCGATATCTTCAATAAACTCAGTTGCATTTTTGTACCTTTCATCTTGTGATTTTGCTAATACTTTGAGAAAGATATTATTAAGTTTTAGCAGTTCATCCATTGGTAGCTGATTTGAAAGGTGTGGCAAGTTGCTAGGTAATATAATCTCGTTTGTGCATGTTGCTTGAGCAATGTCAGAGGTACTCTTAAGCTTGGCTAGCTCGGCCTTATTAGCATAAGGCCATTCACCAGTCATCAGCTCATATACTGTCACACCCAACGAGTAAATATCATTTTGCACTGAAGTAATGTAGCTGCCTCTCTTATTAATAATGAGTCTACCTATTTCAGGTGGAAGATACAACAAACTACCTACGGGATTATTCTTAGACTCCTGAGTTCTATGTGCAATATTCCAGTCAGCTAAGTAGGCACGATTTGTCTGAGTTTCAATTAAGATGTTGTCTGGTTTAATATCCCTATGGACGTATCCTTGTTTATCAGCGAAATCAATTACTGATGCTATAGACATTAAGTAATTCATTGTATGGGGGATCCGTGGAGAAATCCCGATCAGTTTGGATAGTTTGAGTACCTCGGCGAGTGATGCTCCATCGATATATTGAGAGCAAAACCCATTTCTAGGTTCATTAATATTTGGAAGTTGATCAGTACTGATTTGGTCACAAATTACAGATGGGATGTTCGGATGCGGACCTATAGCTGACAGTACATGTGTTTCATCGCTGAGATCATATTTCTCTAATTCTGAATTACTTAATAAAATAAACTTACCCATAACTCTTTGACGATTGACATCGTTATAGCCATGATATACAGCGGAAACAGTATAACTGCGAGGTGTTTGATCTGGAAGTATTCGTTCAGACATAATTTGTCTAAATGGAATTGAACTAAAAGTGTATCCAGATGCAGAGAAGCTTTTCTCTATAGTAGGATAAGTAAATCTTTCGAATGGGAAATACGACATAAATACCATGTTATACTAATTTGATGTTGCTGACCGACGATCATGATCATGTAAGTAGAGATACTAAACTAGCAAAAATATTGGTCGATCATTCTCTCGCCATCAAGCCGAAGGAAAAGGTGCTAATTACCGTCGCGGAAGCAGGGATGCCCCTAGGCAAAGCGGTCTACCTGGAAGTGCTCAAACGCGGGGCGTACCCTATGTTTGATCTGGAGCCGACGGGGATGGGGTACGGGTTTTACAAAAATGCCAATGACTGGCAACTATCATATGTACCGGAAGAAGTGATCAAAGCCAAGATCAAATGGGCCGATGCGTATGTCCGGATCTATACCGAGAATAATAGCCGCGAATTGTCGCAGATCGAGCCGGAGAAAATAGCCAAAAGATCGAAACTGCTTCGACCGCTGATGGACCCGATGATCGACAGCGATAGATGGATCCTGACTGAGTATCCGACCGACGGCACGGCACAAGAGGCGGGGGTCTCGACCGATTGGCTCCGCGAGTTTTATTTTAATGCCTGTCTCGTGGATTACAAAAAGATGGAAAAGGAGCTAAAAGGGCTAGAAAAGATGATGGATAGTGGCAGTGAGATCCATGTGGTCGGGCGGATGACTGATTTGTATGTCAATATCAAGGGGAGACTAGCCCAGGCCTGTTACGGTGAGCGCAATATCCCAGACGGCGAGTGTTTCCTGGCGCCGGTGACTAATGGGGTGAATGGTGAGGTCTATTTTGATCTGCCGACTCTGGCGTACGGACAAGAGGTAAGCGGGATCCACCTGGACTTTAAAGATGGCAAAGTGATCAATGCGAAGGCAGAGCGAGGTGAATCTGCGCTACTTAAAATGCTCGAGACCGATCCAGGGGCCAAGTACCTGGGCGAGTTCGCGATCGGGGCGAACTTTAATATCAAGCAAGCTATGATGAATACCTTGTTTGATGAGAAGATCGGTGGGACGATCCATATGGCGCTGGGGAGGGCATACAAGGAGGAGCGGGGTGGGGGCGAGAATGAGTCCGCGATCCACTGGGATATAGTGAAGGATATGCGACTACCAGGCAGTGTGCTAACAATTGATGGGAAGGAAGTATTGAAAGAAGGTAGACTTTTGATATAGATGGGCTTATAATAATTATTATTATGATATCTGTTCGCGAACAAGCAATTAAGATAATAGGTGATATTATCGAAGTAGATACCGTTGGGAAAGGATCGTGTGATGGTCTTTTATGCGCTAATGGTAAGTGCGGTATTCAAGAGTCGGCAGCTACGGCTCAAAAAATGGGTCTTGAAGAGTATTCGTTCAATAACTTACTGTGGGCTGTGCGTAATAAAATAATAGTAGATGACTGTATACATGCCGATGTTCAAGAACATAGTGGAGCCCTACGTGATCTAATGGCTTAGTGTAAAATTGTCAGAATGAGTGTTTTACGGGATTTTTTAGGAAAGTATAAGGAGTCAGTAGATAAGGGGATTGCGGAGGAACTGGAGAGACGACTGGAGGAGGTACGAGAGATTTCGCCCCATTTAGTGCCGGTTTTAGAAGCGATGAAGGAGCTGTCGGTGGGGGGTAAGAGACTGCGGGCGATGCTCGTGATTTTGGGATACCAGATCGCATCCGGCCAGCCTTCGAGGACGGACCTTGAAGGGGAGATAATAAAAGCTAGTGTTGTAATGGAGATCTTCCACCTGGGCCTACTGATCCAGGACGATTTTATGGATAGGGATGTGATGCGTCGTGGGGTCAAGACAGTATATGCACGATATGATGATCAGCATATAGGCGACGGTATAGCCATGCTCGCTGGCGACTATACCTTTGGGTGGGGCATTGAAGCAATTTCAAATCTTAAATTCCCTGACTGCGCAGGCAGGTCCAATTCTCAAATTGTGGAAGCTATGAAAGTATGGGGGAAGTACTTTACCCGTGTGGGGTATGGACAGACGCTGGATGGGCTAGATATTGCCGATGATGAGACAATCCTGAAGATATTGGCGATCAAATCGGGGGAGTATAGCTGTGTATTGCCACTACTCCTGGGTGCCACCCTGGGGGGCGCGGACAAAGAACTACTAGATAGACTAGAAAAAATTGGGATGGAACTGGGATGGATATTCCAGCTCCGAGACGACTATCTGGGGTATGACAAAGACATGGCGAAAAAGGGGAAGAAAACATACGCCACGATGTATGGGAAGGAGAAGACACAGGAGGCAATCAGGGAGCATATAGAGGGGGCGAAATCTCAAATCATAAATTCTCCAATTCTCAAATCGAGTAAAGAGCTAATACTAGAGTTGGTGGAATGGTTGGGAACGAGAGAAAACTGAAAAACTGTCGGACGCAAATTTTTACCTCCAGTCATTGAGGTCATTCGGCCTGATATGTTTTGGTTTGTGTGACGGTCCGCCTAAGGCGGATCCACTACACTACACCAAAACAATCTGTCCTGCATGACGCCATTTATATGTCGAACAAGGTTTGGTCCGTCATTTTTTGTCGCTTCAAGCAATTTGATATACTCTGATATATTGACCTGACATGTTACTTAGGTAAAATGGATAGAAGTTATGATGCAAGCTCGTTTTAATACCATTACCGTTAGTCACCTCCTTATTTGGGGAGCGACGGGTTTGGTGTAAAAAAGCTTAATTAAAAGGCAAAATAACACAAACCCGCACCAAAGAGGCGGGTTTTTTTATGTGCAAAATGCACAAATGAAAGGAGGTGAGAACCCAATGAAACCAAATGAAATATGGATAGATATTGATTCAGATACAACGGAATATCCGTCAGATGGAGTGCCACTGCCTACTCCAGAACCGTCACCTGATCAACCTCAAACTACGGAGTCGCGTTTTGAGAAGTTTAAATAAGAGAGATAACACCTTTTTAAACACCCTCCTCGTTATGCAGAAACATCGAGGAGGGTGTTTGTGTATTATATAGCTAATAACTATGTCAGATTTGTATTTGCTTGGAGATAAGGCTTGCTTGGAAAAGAAGCGGATATGTGTGGTGGGGACGAGACGGATGAGTGAGTACGGTAGGGCGATGACTGAGATATTTGTGAAGAAACTGGTAGAGGATGGCTGGTGTATCGTGTCTGGGCTTGCGCGTGGGATCGACAGAGTAGCACATGAAACAGCGATCAAATACAAGAGTTTAACCCTCGCAGTACTTGGGCATGGAACCGATCTATGCTACCCGCCAGAACATGAGCATTTGAAAAACAGAATCCTAGAGAGTGGGGGGCTGCTAGGGAGCGAATATGGTTTGGGGGTGCGCCCGACGCCCGACCAGTTCCGGCAGAGAGACAAACTGATGGCGCATCTGTCGCAGGCGATACTGGTCATGGAGTGTCCGAGGCGCAGCGGGGTTAAGATCACGGTGACTAGCGCAGGGGATGAGGGGAAAAATGTATACGTTGTACCGGGGCCTATCAACCAAGCTAGCTATCATGGGAGTGTGGAGATCATACGGAATGGGGGGATACCGGTGTATAGTCCGGAGGACTTGATGGAGCAGCTGAAATTTTTGTAAACTCAAGTCATGAATGTCATTCGGTCGAACATATTTTAGTTTGTGTGACGGTCCGCCTAAGGCGGATCCACTACACTGCACTAAAACAGTTCTGACCTGCATGACGCCATTTTTATCTCCAATAAATTTCATCCGCCAACCTTTTTATTCACTAGTCCTGATACAATACTTGCATGAAATGTATCGTAGGGCTTGGTAATCCAGGTGAAAAGTACGCGAAGAATCGACACAATGTGGGGTTTATGGTGCTCGACCAACTGGTCGAGTCAGGAATTAGGAATGAGAAATCAGGAATTAGTGAAAACACAAAATTTATGTTTAGTAAGAAATTTAATGCCGAGATTTTACAAACAAAAGAATTTTTGTTAGTTAAGCCACAGACGTTTATGAATGATAGCGGGGTGGCGGTCGCGGCTATTTGCCACTTTTACAAGATCAAGTACGAGGACCTCTATATCGTGCATGATGACCTCGATATCGTGATTGGTAATTACAAAATCCAGCATGGCAAGGGACCGCAAGTACACAACGGCCTGAGATCAATCGAAGAAAAACTGGGGACAGACAAGTTTTGGAATGTGCGGGTGGGCGTGGAAAACAGGGCTGTCAGGGGGAACAAGGGGGTGCCGGGAGTAGTATATAGCCTGCAGGATTTTAACGGAGAAGAGAAAGTAATTATTGATACAGTTATTGCTAACGTAAGTAAAGATTTATTGAGCATCCTGCAAGGTCTGACCTCGTAGGTTTTGAAAGGGTTTGCAACCTACAAGATCAGACCTTTGGGAACGTGTGGTATTCTAATACGTATGGATTTAGTCATTGTCGAGTCTCCAACCAAAGCTAAAACGCTGACCAAGTTCCTGGGTAGCGCCTACAAAATAGAGGCGTCCATGGGTCATGTGCGAGATCTGCCAGAAAAAGGTGGCGGACTAGCGATCGACGTCGAGCACGACTTTGAACCCAAGTACGAAGTGCTTTCGAGTAAAAAAGCCAATGTCGCCAACCTCAAACGACTAGCCAAAGATGCCAAGATTATCTATCTAGCTACCGATCCTGACCGAGAAGGGGAGGCTATTTCGTACCATGTTCAGTATCTGTTGTCAGACTCTAAGAAAGACCTGTCATCGCAGGCAGGCAGGTTCAAACGAGTCACCTTTCACGAAATCACTAAATCGGCGATCGAGGATGCTCTGAAGCACCCGGGCGAGGTCAATATGCCGATGGTCAATGCTCAGCAGGCTAGGAGGGTATTAGACCGCTTGGTGGGCTACACGCTCTCGCCAGTATTGTGGAAAAAAGTCAGGCGCGGACTGTCGGCGGGACGGGTGCAATCGGTCGCTGTGCGATTGATTGTGGACAAGGAGAGGGAGATACGGGCGTTTGTACCAGAGGAGTATTGGGAGATTTTTACAATTCTCAAATCTCAAATGACAAATTCTCAAATGGGTGAGCTGAGGGTGGAACTGGTAAAGATAGAGGGGAAGCCAGCGAAGATAGGAAATGGGGAACTCGCAAAAAAAGTGATTACAGATCTGGAAAACTCTCAGTATAGGGTGTCGGATGTTAGTCGCGATGAGCAGAAGAGTTCGCCATTCCCCCCATTTACCACCTCGCTCCTGCAGCGAGCTGGGTCGAACGTATTTAGCTGGAGCGCCAAGATGACCATGCAGATCGCCCAGTCGCTATATGAGCATGGATATATCACTTATCATCGTACAGATTCGTTTAATTTAGCTAAAGAAGCGACAGACATGGCGCGGAACTATATTGAAACAACCTATGGCAAAGAGTATCTACCCGCTAGTGTAGTGACTTACAAAACAAAGGATGCTAACGCTCAGGAGGCACACGAAGCTATCCGTCCAACGGATGTGACGAGAGCAGGGGCCGATCTGACAGTGTCTGGGATGACTAGTCGCCACCAAAAACTATATGACTTGATCCGGACCAGATTCCTCCAGTGCCAGATGGCAGATGCCAGATTTGATAAGACCAGTATCTTGGTGAGCGCGGGGGTTGGGGATCAGGTAGGCAAGTATTTACTAAAAGCCGACGGGAAGCGGATGATTTTTGATGGATATTTGAAATTGGGTAAAAGTGCTGACGATGTATTCCTCCCCGAAGTCGCGAGTGGAGAGACACTTTCTTTGATAAAAGTGGATCCGCAACAGAAATTTACTAATCCACCTGCGAGGTATAGTGAGGCGGGACTGATCAAAGAGCTGGAAAAGCGAGGGATCGGCCGGCCTAGTACTTTTGCGGCGATTATCTCTACTATCCAGGATCGAGGATACGTGGTCAAAGAGGTGAAGAGTTTTGTCCCGACCGCGATCGGTGAAGCAGTGGTTGATTTTTTGGTTGCCAATTTTGGGCAAGTATTTGCTTACGAGTTTACCGCCAAAATGGAAACCGATCTCGACTTAATTGCCGAGGGTAAAAAGCAATGGGTGCCGACGGTGCGAGAGTTTTGGGATCCGCTCTCAGCTCAGGTCAAAGTGGTGGAAGAAACTGGTGAACGGGTGAAGGTCAAGGTGCAGTCGACAGGAGAAAAGTGCCCGGATTGCCCCGAAGGGGAGATCGTGA
Source organism: Candidatus Woesebacteria bacterium (assembly GCA_031973275.1). Lineage (GTDB taxonomy): Bacteria > Patescibacteriota > Microgenomatia > UBA1400 > UBA12108 > CAJAUT01. The sequence continues at coordinate 16 of DALYDJ010000028.1, read as the reverse complement.
TCCGGACCGGCAAGTT
>DALYDJ010000027.1:7051-9306 GCA_031973275.1 Candidatus Woesebacteria bacterium | reverse complement strand
AAATCATGGGCAAGTACCGTAGTGGCATGCTCTCCCGCACCTTTATTTGGCTTACATTTCTCGGAATGTTTGCCTCTGCTGCTGGGACAATCTTTATGTTATTCTTCCAATAATTATATTGTGTGACTATTCGTATCTCAACGCTTCAATCGGTTGAAGTAGCGATGCTTTGCGAGCAGGATACCAACCAAATACTACTCCGATCACCGTCGACACCATAAATGCGAGTGCAATAGATGATCCAGATACTACAAATAACCCGGCCGTAGTTGTTGCATAAATATAGGCAATCAGTATCCCAATCACAATTCCAAATATTCCTCCAACAAATGTGAGAATAACCGCTTCCATCAGGAACTGGGTAATAATCAGTTTATCTTTAGCACCCAGTGCTTTGCGCAGTCCTATCTCTCTCGTGCGCTCGGTCACAGTCACTAACATAATGTTCATAATCCCAAGGCCACCAACTAGCAGAGATATTGCAGCGACGCCAGAGAGTAGGCTAGTCAGAGTACCAGTTACGCTACTGACCGTGTTCAACATGTCCTGTTGGCTACGAATAGTAAAATCTGCTTTGGCTGGATCTTTGAGATGATGACGTTCTAGTAGGGTATAGCCCACCTGGTTCATCGCCTGGGTCATCACATCTTCACTTACTGTTTCCACGATTATCGAGTTGACGTGTTTTACTCCAAACAACTTTTTCTGTGCTGTAGTAAGTGGAATGTATATTATATCGTCTTGATTGGTGAACCCGCTCCCACCTTTTTCTTCGGTGACTCCAATAACGATAAAGTTAAGGGCCCCAATCCGAATTGTTTGTCCAATCGCCATCGTGTTCGTGGCTCCCTCCCCAAACAAACTAGTTAATACTGTGGGACCTAGGATTGCGACATTGGTATTGCCTGCCAAATCGTTTTGACTAAAGTTGGCTCCGTTTTCTATTTTGATATTACGCGATCCTACATATTCTGGTGTCACTCCATAAACTTGAGTATTGGTATTAGCATCGGAATAAACTACTTGTGAGCGTGCGCTATAAACAGGGAGGACTGTCTTGATTGCGGTGAGGGATTTGTCTGATGAGAGCGTCGTGGCATCTTCATAAGTTAAGGATGTCCCTCCTCCCTGTGCGCCTCGTACGAGTCCTGTCGAGCGTGCTGCTCCGGGACTCACAGTGAGGAGATTGGCACCAAGCGATTGGATTTGAGCCGTAATCGATTGCTGACTTGCCTCACCAATAGAGAGGAGGGCGATCACACTGGCAATACCTATCACAATGCCAAGCATGGCGAGCCCTGTCCTCATTTTGTTTAGGAGTAGGGTAGAGACGCTTTCGCCAAATAGTTCCTTGTAGTCCATTATCAGATTCTCCGACTTCCTGGTATTCTGGTTCTCTGAGCTTTCTGATTGTCCGAAATTAGTTTTCCATCACGAATCGTAATAATCCGCTTGGCATGACTTGCAATATCTGGTTCATGAGTGATCATTACTATCGTGTGACCGTCCTTGTTGAGCTGGGCAAATATATCCATAATTTCATCAGCCTGAGCTGTAGCAATATTGCCTGTTGGCTCGTCGGCCAGGAGAATTGCGGGATTCATAGTCAGAGCTCGCGCGATCGCTACTCGCTGTTGTTGTCCACCAGAGAGTTGATTGGTATGGTGATGGATCCGGTCTTTGAGTCCAACGAGGGTCAGTAGTTTTATAGATCGCTCCTCACATTCGCTTTTTTGTATGCCAGCGTACCGCATCGGCAACGTAACATTTTTGAGCGCACTAGTGCGAGGCAGCAAATTGTAAGCTTGAAAAATGAAGCCTATTTTATTGTTGCGGACCTCTGCCAGTTCATCACCTGTCATTTTCTCTGTGTTGATCTCATCCAGTTGATATGTCCCACTCGTGGGTTTGTCTAGACCTCCTAGGATATGCATGAGGGTCGACTTGCCAGATCCAGAGGGTCCCATGATCGCTATATACTCACCTCGATTAACCGTAAAGCTAATAGCGTCAAGTGCAGTAGTCTCTATTTCACCCATTATGTATTTTTTGCTTATACCCTTAACCTTGATAATTGGTTTGGCCTGCATAGTTATAGTCCTGGCCCACCGATAAAAGATGCGCCTCCATTAGCTCCTCTTGTAGATCTAAACGCCGATTCAGTATTGCTGTTTTTGGCACTGGTACTATTACCAGTAACCACCGTCTCGCCTTCACTGATTCCGCTCTTTACTATAGTTTGGGTGTCATTGCTC
>DALYDJ010000027.1:3965-7041 GCA_031973275.1 Candidatus Woesebacteria bacterium | reverse complement strand
TCATTGCTCTCTCCGATCTCGATGTTGACAGCTATAACCTTGCCATCTTTCATCAATGAAACCTTGGATACTCCATCACGCGTTGTGATCGCACTAGTTGGGACTAATAAGACATCAGATTCAATGCTAGTAATAATCGTGGCCGAGACCGACATGTTGGGGTAGATAGGGAGCTCAGTGGCGTCCATGAGTATTGTGGCGGGGTACGAGCTAACTCCCGAACTAGAGGTGCCAGATACGTCTACCGCTAGCACTGTTCCTGTGAATGTTTTACCTGCATGGGCATCAAGGGTGATATTTACTTTTTGACCAGCCTGGACTTTGGGGGCATCTACTTCTGTTAGTGATACTTTGGCTTGATACTGGTTATTGGCACTGCGAATAAATCCAATCGTTTGGCTACTGGCATAGCTCGATCCCGTGGTTGTGCTCTGACTAGTGCTAGCAGTTAAAGTAGAGTCTTTGGTAAGCGTAAGATTGTTAATGATGCCGGCTGAAGGGGAGACAATGGACCCACTCACATCCATATAATCGAGATATGATGCTTGAGCAACTATCTTTGCCGCCGCAATAGCCGAGTCAGCATTCTTATATTTCTCTGCCGTGACATCAAATGCCATTTTGGCTTGGTCTATCGCTTCGGTCTTTTGATGTTTCTGATCATCCGTCAGATTCGCCAGCTCTTCGATATTATCTACTGCATTTTGAGCGTCGACTATAGCTTGCCTATCTTTCCATACTTGGATTTCTAAATCTTGCTTTTCTTTGGTGGTGATAATCACTTCTTCTTGGGCTTTGAGATAAGTTTGCCAGGCACTAGATTTACGCTCGATCCCATCAGTATCTAGAGTAATGTCTAGTATTTTTTGGCCTTTCTTGACCGTGTCACCATTTTTAACATAGACCCTAGTTACTGTCCCACTAGCTTTGGTAGAAATATTCGTAGTGTTGCCCGAGGTAATCGATCCTGTCGAGGCAATACTTTTTATCAGTGTTCCCTTGTGGATAGTAGCTGTTTGATAGGTAGGGGTAGCACTATCGCTAGATTGCTTGGTATATCCAAAATACGTGAGGCCAATAATCGCAATGACAATAATTATTTTGTAAAACCATGTTAAATTTTTGATCCAATTTAAGAACTTCATGCATATCCTCAATTTTAATTATTGAGAATATTGTAGAGTTTAATTCTGAATCCGGGCTGAATAGGGGAATACCAAACTAACTGTTGTACCCTTGCCTTTTTTACTCTCCACCATGATCTCCCCACCATGAGATTCGACTATCTTCTTCGCAATTGACAGGCCCAGGCCATGTCCATCAGTGCTACGTGCTTTGTCACTCCGATAGAAGCGATTAAAAATGAAGGGGATTTCACTTGTCTCGATTCCGATCCCTTCATCTCGTATTTTAAGTATTACCTTCTTGCCACTAGTTTTTGCACTCACGTATATTTTGCTTTTAGCTTTACTATATTTAATGGCATTATCAATAATGGTAGTGATCGCTCGTTTGAGAGTTTCGCTTTCCCCCATGATTGTCACTTTGGGTATCTTAGAGACGATCTCGATTTTGCGGGAGATCGCCAGTGGCTCGAGTACCTTGATTGACTCATGGACTACCCGGTTCAATATTAATTTTTCGAGTTTGACAGACCGAGAACTCCCCGATAGCTCAAGTAATCCTTCTGCTAATTTTTGTAAATCATTTACCTCGCCCAAACTAACTTCCAGATTTTTCCTGGCCTCATTGAGTTCCATTTTGGGGTCACGCAATGCCACTTCGAGCGTAGATTTCATCGCAGTCAGGGGTGTTTTTAGTTCATGACTAGCGTCGCTAACAAATCTGTATTGTTCATCCATCATCTCAGATATGGGCTCTAAAGTTTTCCCAGACAGATAATACCCAAGTAGTGCCGAAGAGGCGAGGATGCCCATGTTGATGAGTAAAAGAGCCCTAATTAACCTGGATTTTGCATCATTTAGTAAATCTTCATCAAATGGGGGAGGGCTAGGTCTCATTACAAATCGACTTTGTTGTGCCCGAGCGAATCTATTTAGTTCAAACGTTGCTGCTTTGTAGATCACAAAACTAAAAGCCAAGCTGACCATCATAATAATGATCAGATACCAGCCAGTGAGTTTAAGTCTTGCTTGTTTAAACATCTTAATTACCTAGTTTGTATCCGAACCCGCGGACAGTAGTGAGCTCAATTCCCTTTGCTCGCAACTTTTTAACATACACTTCCACTGTATTGGGGAGGATATCGCTGTCATAATCCCAAACATGAGAAATAATTTGGTCTTTAGAAATAATCATGTTTTTATGGCGTAGTAAATATTCGAGGAGATTATATTCCTTGCTTGATAAAGAGATCCGCTTCTTGCTCACTGATACTTCAAACGAGTTAGTGTCCATCGAGACATTGCCACATGTTAGTAGATTGCTAGTCTCATTTTTTGGTCTACGCAGTAGGGCGCGAATCCTTGAAAGTAATTCTTCAAAGGCAAATGGCTTGGTTAGATAGTCATCGGCTCCGTTATCTAAGCCCTTGACCTTGTCACTCACTTGGCTCTTGGCCGTGAGCATCAGGATTGGGGTGTGGATATTTTCCTTGCGCAAATTAGAGCAAATGGTGTTGCCATCCATCCCCGGGAGCATGAGATCCATTACTATCAAATCATAATCCTCACTACTTGCGAGTTGGTAGCCGTCGTGACCAGTATATGCCAAATCTACGATGTATCTCTCTTGCTCCAAGCCTTTCTTTAGGGCTTCGGCTATACGGTGTTCGTCTTCAATTACTAGTATTCTCATATGCTCATTATAAACTCCAGTCTGAATTAAACCTGAAAGGATGCAAAAACCCCGCCTTACGACGGGGTTTTTGTGTTTTAACTAATATCTAAAATCTATTTTATAGAATCTTATATCTTAGTAACTGGAACGGCCATATGAGGAGCCACCACGGTTGTCGCGGCCTCCACCATAAGAAGAACCACCTTGTGGGCGGCCTCCACCGAATCCACCACCACGACTAGAATTGTCGCGAGGTTCCATTGGGCGTGCTTCGTTG
>DALYDJ010000027.1:3109-3955 GCA_031973275.1 Candidatus Woesebacteria bacterium | reverse complement strand
CCACCATAAGAAGAACCACCTTGTGGGCGGCCTCCACCAAATCCACCACTGCGATTGTTATCGCGGGGTTCCATAGGACGTGCTTCGTTTACAACGATTGTGCGACCGTCTAGGTCTTTACCGTTAAGTTCGGCGACAGCTTTTTGAGCTTCTTCGTCGGTACTCATCTCAACAAAGCCGAAGCCTTTTGAGCGGCCAGTTGCACGGTCAGTGATGACGCGAGCACTAACAACAGTACCTACCTGGGAGAATAAGGCTGATAATGAATCGTCAGTTGTAGCCCAGGCTAAACTTCCGACAAATAATTTGGTTGCCATGTGCGGCACCTCCATAAACGCGTGCCATCACTGATCACTCAAACAAACAGGAAAAAATTCACTATCGTTGGGAAAAGCATGTACACATAAATAACTAGGTCGTAGTATAGCACATATTTAGGCTTTTCGTGTCAATAGACCATATTCACGCCACAAATTACCCTGATAGCGTCCCAGGTGTGTGATAAACCTGAGCTTACTAAAGCTCAACTTAGTAAAACTCAGAATCTTTTCTGCTCTCGACTCAATCAGTTTCCTGGCCCCATATTTTATCTTCCCCCCGAACCAGATCGGGCTACCATACGGGGCAACTATAACAACAGTACCTGGGCTCCCCACCGCAGACACGGTTTTCCTAACATAATCTTGATTTGCCATTTCTCGGATCTCTCTACTTAGCTCTCTTGGGTAAAACCAACATAGGAGTCGCATAAGTAAATTAACTGGTTGATATTCATCACTCCTGTATACGGGAATAAAAGTGATGTCATATAACCGTGTTGCTAGGTTAATTATTTCTCGCATCACT
>DALYDJ010000027.1:239-3099 GCA_031973275.1 Candidatus Woesebacteria bacterium | reverse complement strand
GTCGGTTTCAGCGTGAGACGAATATACCTGGCAGTAAGAATGATATCCCAAGGATTCAGATGAGCATCTAAGCAAACAATCCCTCTCTTCTTTAGACTTTGCCGACAATGCGTTAGAATATCCATATTACATAGTATAAAGGTTGTGGAAGTGTATGAAGGGTTTTCTCAATTTCATCCGCGAGCAAGGTGTCATGGGTCTCGCCGTTGGGTTTATCCTGGGCGGCGCTATCTCCAAGGTGGTTTCTTCCCTGGTCACCGATATCATCAATCCTCTGGTTGGGATACTCCTTGGTTTTACCGCCAATCTGGCCGATGCTTCGTTTTGGCTTGTTGGCAAGCAAGTCATGTGGGGACACTTTCTCGCTGTCCTGATAGACTTTGCCATCATCGCCGCTGTCGTCTACTTTGGTGTCCACGGCCTGGGCCTCGACAAAATCGACAAACCTAAAGAGAAGAAAAAAGTTAAATGAAGCATCTTTTTCTCACTAGTTCTATTGGCATTCCCGGGGTAGGTGAGAGTATTCGCGCAAAGCTAGGTCACAACAACTCTCTGAAAACTGCCTTTATCGTTACTCCAGTTGAGGGTGATGATCAAAGTGATCTCTCATGGGTCGAAGAAGAGAGGGTGGGGCTTAGGAAAAATGGATTCGATATTTTTGACTATACAATTACAGGTAAATCTCTCACCCAAATCCGAAAAGATTTAAGTGATATCGAAGTACTCTATATTTCTGGCGGCAACGAATTTTATCTCAAAGAAAAATCCAACGCATCTGGCTTTGAAACCTTTGTGCGCGAATTTGTCACTTCGGGGAAAATATATATCGGTACTAGTTGTGGCAGTATCATCGCCGGATCAGACATGTCTCCACTCCTCAAGCTCACCGATCCACAAACTCTTTCACAGCCAGTGGATACCAAGGGGTTTGGTTTGGTCAATTTTACGATTCTCCCGCATTGGGGTGGTAGCGAGTTTAGAGAGCGATGGCTACATACCGAGAGTCTCAGTCTGATGTACAAAACAGAGTCTCCTCTAATAGCCCTGAACAACTATGAATACGTCGAGGTTCTGGATGATCAATTTAGAATCATTGACGTGAGGATGGAAAAATGAAACTCTTTTTAACCGCCAAATTTCATTACGTTGCGCACGACATCGCCACGAAATTGAGCGATGAGCAAAAACAAAAAGTGGTTTTTATAACCACTCCGTTCAAGTATCGCCAGTTCAAAGAGAGTGAGCTAGACTGGCACTACAACAATCTCGAAGCGATGAAAAAGTACGGATACATTTATGAGTTCTACGACATTATAGGCAAGACGCCAAGCGATTTCGAACGTGATTTAGCTAAATACGAAACGATATATGTCGAAGGGGGTAGCCCTTTCTTCTTCATGCAAGAAGCACTCAAAAATAATTTTGGCGACTACGTCAAAAAGCGCCTCCAGTTAGGGATGATCTACATTTCCGAAAGCGCCGGGTCTGTGTGTGCCGGAGCAGATATCGCCGCTAACTCTAGACCAGGAAAGTCTCTGCAAAATTACGATTTGCATAGCTCTGCAGGATTTAGCTTAGTTAACTTTTGTATTCTCCCACATTGGGGACAAGCGGATAAGAAACCCGATTACTTTGACTACAAAATCCCTCAGGCATACAAAGAAGATTTCCCCTACATCCTCCTAAGCAACAATCAATACGCCGAAGTTGATGGCGACTGGTACAAAATAATTGACGTGAGCAGAAGATAATACTTCAATACTTCGAAGTATTGAAGTATTCACATATTTCGTGAATCATATGCCCAATGGAGCAGGGCTTGTCTCTGCACCGGTCTACAAGCAAAGTCACCTGGCGTGCAATTTTTCTCTAGCTGGGCTACGTGTCGCTTGATCATTTTCCATCGTTTTATCTGCTTTCTATCCTCGGTCTCAATCCTCCTCCCCATGTAGTATCTGCAGTACCACTGGAACCAGCCACGGGGGTCATACTGGGATATCCAACCCTTTTTACGCCATACCGACAATGACTGACTCGCATTTACTCCAAAAAAGTTTAGTTTTGGATCGTGGAATTCGTGGCATAGCTTGGCTTTCTTATACCAGTCGGCAGGGAATTCATCGCTGCAATCAGTCATATATTTGCCGCCAAATACACCGATCGCGAGCATTTCCTTTGGTGTTAAATCCGGTGTAAAGTCATCTGCAAAGTCGCCTCCCATCTCAGCCACCAGCTCATATCGATAGTTTTTCTGCATCAAGTCATTTACGATAACTATTCTCCCCATGAGATACAATATAGCAGTATGCAAAAGCTAGAGCCAATAATAAAGAATCAACTAGGTGAAAAAATAGATACCTGGGTAGAGTATCCAGAAGAGAAAATTAAAGCAAACGTAATAATGGTTCATGGATTTGGTACTAATAAGGGCGAAACCGCTGGGTATTTTGATGACATTAGCAAAGCTTTGGTACGGGATAATTTCCGTGTCATCCGCTTTGACTTTAGCGGATATGGCAAAAGTGAGGGGAGACAAGAAGATGTTTGCTACAGCAAGCAAGTCAATGATTTAGAGTCAGTCATGCAATTTGTTAAATCTAATTTTAGTGAACCGATTCATATTTTTGCTCAATCAATGGGGTGCTGGGTTACTTCTATAACCTCGCTAGATGGTATTAGAAAGACTCTAATGACAGGAATACCCAATCCGGACACCCAGATTATGATTGACAGATTCATCGAAAGATTTGGTAATAGACCTGGTGCCACGCTAAACTTTGAAGGGATCAGTGAACTACCCAGATCGACTGGAGAGGTCCAAAAAATTCAAGCGCCCGATCGTCACCGAGATCGCGCCGGC
>DALYDJ010000027.1:0-229 GCA_031973275.1 Candidatus Woesebacteria bacterium | reverse complement strand
AAGAGATAAAAACACTAGATCCAGTTTCAAGTATTAGTGATTACTCCAAAAAGACCGACCTACTATTAATTCACTGGCTAGAAGATGAAATAATTGGCACCAAGACTTTAGAGTTATATGACGCTATTCCTACTCTCAAATACGAATGGTTGCACGGAAACCATAGTGTTTCAAATCCAGTAGATCGAAAGAACTTTATCAAGGTAATGTTGGATTTCTACAACAACTA
>DALYDJ010000026.1:0-9374 GCA_031973275.1 Candidatus Woesebacteria bacterium | reverse complement strand
CTCAGTCTCGCGCGGCGGCCCTCGCCCTCTTTGGTTTTGTCATCCCCCTTTATTTCTTCAAATCAATTCGAACTAGATTAATATATTTTGCGATTATCCTAATTCCTATTTACTATTTCCTCATTCCTGGCTCCCCTTCCCGCTCCGATTTATCCTCCACAGAGCGACTTACTCTACAGAGACTCTCTCTATCCGTCGTGAAAACCTATCCAGTGTTTGGCACTGGTGCCAACGCTTCGATCACCACCTATCCCTCAGTTGATCCACAAAACCGACTTCTCCAGCCCGACCACAATAGTTTTACTCTTTTCCTCTCCTGGTTTGGCATTTTTGGTGTCATCGCGATTCTGTACTTGCTCCGCTCACAATTTGAGAATTTGAGAATTTGGGATTTGCGGTTTGTCGTTCCTCTCCTCCCCCTTCTCCTCCTCGACCACTATCTCCTCACCTCCCCCCAGGGGTTGTTTATAGTTCTCCTCTATTTTTCTATTGCCCGAATATCCGAAAATCCGAATCGCCGACATACTGATTCGCCGAATTACTGACTAGCCGATACAATACTCTCATGCTCAGCAAAATCTTCAGTAACACCCTCGCTCAACTTGTGGCCAAATTTTTTGGCGCCGGCCTCACCCTCCTCACCACCTACTACACAATCCGCCTAGCGGGTCTTGAGATCTACGGCGACTTGACCAAAATCCTGGTACTCGTAGCTGTCGGTTTTACTACCATCGACTTTGGCTTAAACGCCGAGGGATTGCGCTCATCACACGACGACGACTCTATGCGTCAAAGTCTAGTCCAGATCCTCCTCTCTCGCCTCTTCTTGTCCGTCATCGTTGTTATTGTTTTAAACCTCCTTGTTGTTATCTTGCCAGGAGGGTACTCAAGAGAGGTCAAGTCAATTTTCTGGCTCGGCAGTCTCGCCATTATTTTTCAAGGCATCTATACCTCAGGTAACGCCTGGTTTCAATACAAGTTATCGTACTGGCGCTCCACCATCTCAGTCGTGGTGGGTTCGCTCGTCGGGGCTCTTCTCACTTTTTATTATCTCAAGCACTCTCCCACCCTCTCTAACTTTGTCCTCGCCACAACTCTCGGATATCTGGCCATGTCGCTCTGTACCCTGTCTCTGTTGCCTCGCTCCCAATTTGAGAATTTGAGAATTTATGATTTACGATTCGCTTTTCCCCTTCTCCGCCGCTCCTTTACCTTGGGTTTAATTATTATTGCCAGCGTTATTGCCAGCAAGATTGATGCCGTTATTCTAGGTGTGTATCGTCTCTCAAGCGAAGTTGGTCAGTATGGTTTTGCCTATAGAATATTCGACGTTATTCTGGTTTTGCCCGTCTTTGTCATGAATGTTATCTACCCGATCTCCGTCAAAGAAAGTCAAACAAACACTGGCTCCAAAATAATTATCAAAACTTCGCGCACCTTGGCGCTCATTGGGGTAGTTATAGCTGTTCTCCTCTGGTTTTCTGCTCCTCTCATCAATTATGTTAAACCTGGGATGACCATCTCTATCGCCGTCATCAAAGTTCTCTCCTTTGCCCTCCCCCTTTTCTACCTTACCGCCCCTCTTATGTGGGATCTCATCACCAAGAAAAGGGACAAGCTAGTTTTGGGGATCTACCTCACCGCCGCAGCCATAAACACACTTCTCAATCTGTTATTAATCCCCTCTTTTGGCGCACAAGCTGCAGCCATAAATACTGGTCTTACTGAAGGATTTTTGGTCCTCACCCTGCTATACTTCTCCCGTATATGAAATTACTACTCAACACCGACGGTGGTTCCCGCGGCAATCCCGGTCCAGCCGCCTACGGTTATGTCATCCAAGATATTACCTCTGGCCTGCCTGCGCAGGCAGGTGCGGGAATCATTCTGGAAAAATGCGGTAATTACGTTGGCATTACTACCAACAACATTGCAGAGTACGAAGGTCTCCTGGCTGGAGTCAAGTGGGTAGTCGAGCACTATCCTCAGTCAGAGTTGTCAATCAAAATGGATTCTCTCCTTATCGTCAACCAAATCAAGGGATTGTTCAAAGTCAAAAACCCAGGCCTTCTCCCCAAATTCCAAGAGGTGAGGGGATACTTGGCCAAGCTCCCTGCTTGGTCTATCGAACATACTTATCGCGAGGGCAATAGTCTCGCAGATAGTTTAGTCAACCAAGCTCTCGACGCCCATATCGGCTAGTTATTTTTCCAAAGTCTAAACAATTCAAATCTCGTTTCTATTAAAACGCGCGTTATAGGTCTCAAAAAATTAGATCGGAATTTAGTTCATACATAGATAAGTTACAGACCATGAAAAACGTGGAAAAAACGTAGGAACGAAAAACATGGTAAAAAAGCAACCGTTATACCAAGACACAAAACGCCAAAAAAACGTAACAACAAACAAAGAATTGTCGAGATGAAAATATATAAGGTAGTGGGAGGCAAAAATTGTAAAAAAATATCACCACTGATATCGGGTATACTAAAAACATGAGAGCATTTTCGGTTGAAACCAGAGGGCAGGGGATTGTGATCGTCGGTGGACCCAAACACCTCGTAGCCCGCCTAGTCGAAGAATTTCTCATTCTCGGTTATCGCTCAATTGTTCCGAACTCTTCTGAAGAGGTCGAGGAGTTGCGTCGTACTCATGACCTTGACTATCTCTTGACTTTCCCAGACTCGAGCGAGCATGGTCTGCTCCAGAGTTTTATGCCATACCTAGAATCCGGCGAGACCAGACTGGTAGTTGCTCACCACCAAGATACTCCGCTTGTCTTGCCATTCTCCAAGGATCTTGTATTCAAAGAATTGCTTTATTCTGATTATTTGGGGGTAGGGGAGTACTCATCCTCCATTCTTAAAAGCTGGTTGCAATCTTTAGGCACCAGCCATACTCTTACCTTGTCGGGCGACGGCTTGGAGGAAGTTTCGCTCCTTGACGTTCACGATCTCGCGCACTTAATAGCCTTATCTACAACTCATCCGTCTTCGCTCTCTGGACAGAGGTATTTTCTTGGCAACCCGGAGCCGATATCTCTACTAAACCTAGCTTACCTTGTCAGGTCCAATCTGCCCTACAAAGTCGGGATCAATTTTGATTCGACCCAGGCCAAAGACCAAGCTCCCTGGGACGCCAAGTCATATAGCCTGTCACTCGAAAAACTCTCTTTCAAACCCAGTTGCTCAATAGAACCAGCACTAAAGGCCATCTTTTCTGCAACTCCCTTTACTCCTTCACCAACTCCTTCGCCAATTCCCACGCCCATGCCCTCTGCCCCAGTTCCTCAAAAAATTGCTCCTCCCATAACGCCGCCACCTCCACTCAAAAAACTCACCCCCCTCAAGCAATCTCAGCCACTTTTTGTTCCTCTCGAGGAGAGACGTCCCAAACTCAAACTCCAGCTCCCCAAACTCTCTTTTAATAGACCCCAAAAACCCACCCCTCGCTTCCATCTCAATTCAGTAGTTGGTAAGGGGTTTTTGATTGCCTTTGCTCTCTATTTTGGGACTTTAGCGTTTTTTGCAACTATCTCTGGATTAATGTTACAAAAATCGTACCAAGCCATCCAAAACAACGAGCTCCCACAGGTCACTGGCCTAGCCAAATTTAGTCTCACATACCTCAGGGCCAACGCGCTCGCCATCTCGTCCTTGCCCGTACTCTCTAGCAATCAGTCGTTGCATGATTTTAATTTACTCTTGGATGCCTACCTTCAATCACTTGCTGTTTTTGAGCTCGCTACCACGCTCAACAGCTCTACCCAAGAACTCATCCATTATACTTTTGGCTCTGGTAGCGCCGATGTAGCCCAGCTCATTAGTCAAAGTCGTCTAGAGATCGAAGATTTATACCAAAAACTTTCCCTTCTCGATGGTATTTTGCCGGCTGAGCCTCCCTCAATCATTCCCGAACATCATCTAGACAAATATCTTAGTGTCAAATCTAAGCTCTCCTCGCTCAAAAAATCCATCACGACCGCCAAGGCTCTCCTTGCCACTGCCCCGGATTTTATTGGCTTGGGCGGGAGACGTAAATATGGTGTTTTGTTTCAGAACAATATGGAGCTAAGAGCTACCGGTGGCTTTATCGGATCCTTTGCTATCTTAACTTTCGAAAACGGCAAGCTCTATGACATGCCCATTTTCGATGTCTACGACGCCGACGGTCAGCTCAAGGGACACGTCGAGCCACCAACCCCCATCAAAACTTATCTTGGGGAAGCCAATTGGTACCTCCGCGACAGTAATTTTGATCCCGATTTTCCCACCAGTGCCAGACGAGCGGAATGGTTTATCAAAAAATCTCTCAATCAAGATTTAGATGGCATGATTGGCATCAACGTTGACACCTTAATTGAGCTCCTCCGCGCGACTGGCCCACTCGAGATTGCCGACTACCAAGAGACTATCACTGCCGACAACCTCTATGAACGCGCCCAGTACCACGCCGAAGTTAATTTTTTCCCCGGCAGTACCCAAAAGAAAGAATTTTTGAGTACTGTTGCCAACTCACTTTTTGCCAAGCTCCCATCTCTCAAAGCAGGGGAGGGGATCAAGGTTGTTAATGCTCTCACGACCTCTATTTCCGAAAAAAATACTCTGGTATCTCTGGTTAACCCCACTGCCGATCATGTTTTTGCGACCTTGGGTTGGAATGGTGGTCTTACGGATCTACCCTGTCCAGTCTCAGATAACTGCGTCAAAGACTTTGCCATGGTAGTCGACAGCAATTTTGGGGTCAACAAGGCCAATTACTTTCTCAAGCGTAGCATCGAGGCTGTTCTGACTTTTGACAAAAATCTAGTTGTGGGTCACTCTCTCAGGATCAACTACCAGAATAATGCCACCTCTACTGCTTGGCCCGCTGGAGCCTACAAGAACTATTCTCGACTATATTTGCCCCTTGGTGCCACTCTCAACCATCTCAAGATCGGTGATAAATTGATTGATCCAGGCTCTTACTCCCTCACCATGGAGCACAACAAACTGGTCTTAGGTTTTCTCGTCAATGTTCCAGTCAACTCAACCCTTGTTGTCGAAGCCGATTACTCAACTCCTCAACTCCCACAGACGCCCGAGCTGACCTATACCTGGTACTGGCAGAAACAGCCCGGCACTTCGTCAAATGATCAGATCGCGGTATATCTCAACCACCCGTTATTTCTCAAGCCGTTAATCGTTTCTCCCTTGGCCGAGCTCCAAACCCAACAACTCAAATTCAACTTTAAAAATGACACCGACCACCGTCTGACGGTAAAGTTCTCGCGTTAAACCTGATCTGTTATAATAACCACAAATTCCTAGAATCTGGAATCTAATATCTAGTATCTGCGATACAAGGAGTACCTATGACCACATTCGAACTAAGCGCTAGCACCCGCACTATTTTTGGTCGCAAAACCAAGCAGTTACGCAAAAAGGGACTTATCCCAGCCAATATTTTTGGCAAAAAAATCAAATCTCTTGCTATCGAACTTGAGTCAAGTACGCTCCTAGATGTCATGCGCAAAGCCGGCGAAACCGGTCTCATTCACCTCAAGATCAAAGGGGATGACAAAGCTCATCCAGTTCTCGTCTCAGGTTATGCTCAAGATCCAGTTACTGACATGATGCTCCACGTTGATTTTCACGAAGTCGACCTCAAGCAAAAGACCACTGCCACCGTGCCACTTAAGGCAGTCGGGGAATCCGAGGCAGTCAAGTCCGGTATGGTCTTGGTAATGTTTAAAAATGAACTCGAGGTAGAAGCTCTCCCCACCGATCTCCCCGATGTGATCGAAGTTGATATTTCCGGACTAATTGAAGTCGGCTCAACCATTCTCGCCAAAGACCTCAAATTTGATCGTTCCAAGGTGACAGTCGAGATTGACGGCGAAGAGCCCATTGCCACCATTCAAGAGCCAGCCAAAGAAGAAGTGGTCGAAGCCGCACCAGCTGAAGGTGAAGCCACTGCTGAAGGCGAGGCCAAGCCAGAGGCAGGGGATGCCAAACCAGCTGAAACCGCCAAGCCCGAAGCCAAATCTTAAAAACTTATCTCAATTGAGAATTTGAGAATTTGTGACTTGAGAAGTCGATGGATTCGGATCCAACACGCGCGCCTTTTCGCGATATTCATTGCTACGTTCACCACTACCAATCTGTCCGTACAAATCAGCCAGCATCAGGTAAATCTGGATATTTTCAGGGTAGCTCTCTAATTTTTGCTCGAGCTCGCTGATTCTTCTCTCTACCACTCGCTCCGGATATACTTTATCCTCCAGTCCTGTGATACTTTGGCACCATGGCACTATGCAACTTTCATATAACTCTTTTGCAGTCTCATAATCTCCCAGCCTTGCCGCCTTCTCGATAACTTGATGGATATTTTCCGCCCCTACCACACTATTTTTCACGTTCAAAAAAGACATAAGCAATGCCAATATCACAACGAAGACACCTACCCACGGCCATGGTAGGGGAGTGCGCCCAACTAGTTTCCAGGCGTATTGCTCCAAACTCTCCCAAAAACCCTGTCCTCTCTTCATACTGCGAGTATATCAGGAGGAGCATATTTATAAGTGTTATCAAAAAATATCAGGTAAAATCATATGTGTGATTGATATACAACCAAAAATACCAGACAGGGATTTTTACCAAGATAATAATCTTCTGCCACCCAAATGTCCTGAAGCACTATACGAGTCGCAGAAAATAACCACCTCGAAAACCAGATTCAAAAACAATTTAGATATCCTTGAAAAATTTCCCGAGAAGTTGGGTCGCGAGTATCATCAATTAATCCTAGGGGGAAATACATGGCTTTATGTAGTAGATACATTTTCTAGCAAGACAGTTAATAGGCGTATACAAGATATCATTATCATTGACGAGAAAGGCAACCCAAAAAGCATCCATGAAATAATGAAATCACTGGGCATAGATACTCTCTTAATGACAGGAATAGATCCAAACAATGATGCGGAAAGTCGGGACGATTACAATGCAGACATTAATGTTGAGAATAAAGTGGGGCACGTTTCAATACCTATACCCAGAACAGCACAGGATGTCTTTGCAACAATACATGAATTAGCACATATCGCTCTAGACATAAAACTTATAAACAAACACAACATTACCTCTGTAGATTATTACCTCGGACCAGATTTTTTAACACAACAAGCCGAGTGGGAAAAACTATACAACAGCATTAAATCTAGATATGAAATGTCTCGAGACGATCGAGAAATGAAAATAATTAAAGAATCTGGAGACAAAATATTGTCAGAATATAGAGGTTCAGATTTTTATAAAACTTCAAAATTAAGAGAGGCTAGGCTTGAATTTGACACATGGTTTGTGGCGATTCAAATGATGCCACTTTTTGGCTTAGAAGAATTTATGACTAGACACTCAAAAGAAATTCCTGAAATGATTAATTACTACGCATTTTCCTCAAGATTAAGGTCTAGTTAGCTACTTTGCCATCTTCCACAATATCTCAAACATTTGTTTCTCAGTCCTAGCGATTTCTTTGTTGTGGATCTCTACCCCAAAATACTCTCCCTCGTAATGGTAGTAGTAAGCAAACACCTCACCATAAATATAGGTGTCATGTTTTATCTCGAGGATATTTGGATCGATCCTACGGTGTTCGTAAACCTTCTGGTACTTCTCCCCGAGATCTGTAAATTCAAACCCACTATCTTGGTCATTAGTAATTTCTCTCGATTCAACGCCCGTTTCCATGTTTTTACTTCTCAACTTATCCGCGTATGTCTTACCCACGCTCGTGTTCCAGTTTTCATATCCTAGTCCTACATAAGGTTTCCGGCTTGCCACTACATTCCAAAGCATTTGCTTAAGTCCTTCCGCGCCCTGGAAATACTTTACTTCTGACCCAGTGAAAGCTTTCTCCTTGACCAGTTCTGCCGCCAGTTTGGGAATTGTCTTCTTTAAGTTTTCTACTCGCGCCTCCTCACTCACTAGGTACTGGCTCAGCCCACCTGGATTTGCTTTGTAGCTACTAGATTTATCTCCAAGTATCAGTTCAACCAGACCCACCTCTCTCAAATCTTCTAGATATCTATAGAGCGACGATCGATTTAGTCGTGTTTCACGTGCCAACTGTAGTGGTGTGGCTTTTGGGGACGACAACAGCCGCTCATATACAAGTGAGTGCTTGCTACTCAGTCCCATTTGTCTCATTACTCTCGTCAACGACATGTTCACCATTATGAACATCAGTTTAACACAATTAAACAATCAGATAGAATATGTGGATAAATATGTTGATAACCACAAACAACTGTGAATAAGTTAATATATAAAAAAGGAAGCAACATGGTAACAATAGAAGCTCGTCGTCAAAGAATATTAAAACAGCTCAGAGACAAATACCCTGGTTCAGCCGCCTATGATCTTGACGGTAATGGCAAGCATTATGTCTGTGAGGTAGACCCAGTGAGCAAACACGCGGAATATGACCGGGCAGTAGAGGTTATTATCTCAAGCAAACCACACAAGCACCTAAAGATGACTCAGTGGTATACGATTTTGTCAGGAAATCTGAAATTTCACTCAGGCGAAGAGGAAATTCTACTCAAACCAGGCGATAAACACACCGTTATGCCAGGCACCATCCATTGGGCAGAAAGTGTAGGTGGTACAGAATGTTGGCTCGAGCTGTACTCAGAACCAGGCTGGACAAAAGAAGATCATATTCTACTCGATTCAGTTACTGAATAATCACCACCAATCCACCGACTACAGCTTTATTAGCCTCTCTTGATGGTCGAGCATGGATTATTGAACCATTTCCATGATAAACAGTTAACTCTCTTCCCAAACTCATCGCCAGCTTCATCGCTCCCGACCCGTTAGCCTCATCTTCTGGGATGTCCCAGTCCGAAGCAAATGTGCGCGCCCGCACGATCCCCACTACCTCATTTGCACTTACTAGCTTAGTCAAGTTCCAAGGTGGGAGCATGGAGGCGTCACACTTTACCCACGTTAGTCCTCCATCAGACCAAGTCTCAATTATTCCTCCGACTCCCTCCATTTTAGTAACTGATTTTTTATATTCCTTCCTCAGGAAATACGCCGCACCAATCGCTGCATGGCCAGCAAAAGGAATTTCATTTTGAGGAGTATAAATACTAATATTGTTAGTCTCAAAATCGTTTATAAATACAACCTCACTGTACCCACTCTCTTTAGCTATTGCTTGGCGTTCCACATCATCAATTTTTCGCTTATCGTCCACGACAATCCCCACGGGGTTACCATGCAACCCATCTTCATTAGTAAAAACATTCAAAATTTTCATCGCTTAAACCTCTTATATTTCTCTGGCAACTTAGAGTTTTCCGCCAGTTTCCAGAGTGTATT
>DALYDJ010000025.1:0-9599 GCA_031973275.1 Candidatus Woesebacteria bacterium | reverse complement strand
CCACTCCCCCGCTTAGTCCGATCACTACTCGCTTTTTTCCGTTCATATCTGGATATTTTACACTTTAATTTAAAAAATCGACAATTTGACCCGCAATATCTACTCCAGCTACATCCTCTACGTACTTAAATGCACAAGGCATATTAACTTCTGCCAGATAGTTTTTGCCATCTTTTCCGATTAAAATATCGACCCCACCAAAACTTAAGCCCAAAACCTTTACCGCTTTAATAGCCATCTCTTTAATTTCGAGCGAATAATCTCTCTTTACCTGGGTAAAATCTACCCCAGTATTCAGGACTACTTCCTCCCCAACTTTAATATTTCCCTTCTCTCCAATTACTTTTTCGCCCAAGACTATAATACGTGCCTGTTCATCATGCTCAATATATTTTTTTAAGAATACTTTTCCGCTAGCCCTATCAATTACTGTTCTTAAGATTGAAAGAAGTGAGCTCATAGAGTCAACTTTCATTATTCCGCCACCACTTGAGCTCCCCATTTCCTTTACAATGACCGGGAATCCGCCGAGGCTCTCAACTTGTTTCAGCAAACGTATAGGCTCTAGAACAGGAAAGTATATAGTGGGAATACATGTAATCCCAGACTCAGCACAAATTATGTCACGTTCAATCGTGTCTAGTCTGACAAAATTAGGAACCTTCAACGAACGACATTTCATTTTCGTTAGATAAATATCCAACGTTTTTGCTCTGCTAGTCAAAGAAATTCGATAAAAAGAGTCTGATGCTGAAAAATTCCTCTCTCTGGGATCAAATCGTAGAGGGTCAAGAACTTCATATTCCACCCCTCTCTTTAAACACGCAGATACCAATCTTTCTCTCGCGACTTCAAAATCCCCTATCGAAGAAATAATATAAAACATAACCAATTATAACACAATGTATCAAAAGAACTAATCTACCACCACTGCAAATTGCTTTAGATCCCGCCTCCCCACAATCATTTTAGTCCGCAACCTAGACCGATCGGCAATCGAAATTTGGGTTTTTAATTTCCTCCCTGCCATCACAAAGGTGACTCCCACTATCTCACGACGTTTGCGCCCGAGCGCGTTACGAAAATAGTCATAATACAGAATATTGTCAGTTTCTAGTAACCCTAGCTCTTCCGCTAGCACCCGGTCGATACTCGAGCCGTCCGCCCCGGTGTCTATTTTTGCTCTCACGATCTCACTCTTGCCGTTGTGTCCCATTATCTCGACATCTTCATAAGAACCCACCGTTTTCCTCCCCAGTCCTTTCTCCGCCAGTTTTGGGTCAGCAAACAAAGCCTGAGCGACTCGGATACCGTGGCGAGCCGATACAATTTTTAGTCCTTTCAGTCTTGCGAGTCGCTCTCTCAGTCCCGCTCTATTAGCGATCTGTATTTTTAGACCTGGCTGGGCATTCACCTCTAGTATCATTGCGGTCGACTTGTCTCCCTCAGGCTGTAGCACAATATCCGAGGCCATATAACCTAGTCCTATCGCCTCCGACGCGGCGATCGCCGTCTCCATGACCTCCTCCCACTGTGGGATCTGGATATTGGCTAGCTTACGTCGAGTCCCAGGGAAAAACTCGGTCGATTTAGCATGGTGGACCCCGTAGGTAGTTATGCCGGTTGCGATATCTATCCCCACTGCTGCCGCACCCTGGAATAGATTGGCTCTCCCCCCCGATTCTTCGGTCGGCAATCGCACGTAGCTCATGACAGGGACCCGATTAAACACAATTACTCGGATATCCGGGGTACCATGATAACTATACTTTTCAAAGACCGGATGCACCCTGACTCTTTCTTCGATGTAAGCTATATCCGAGACGTCATCCATCGAATATCTCCCTGCCAAGATATCCGCCATATGTAGCTTTAGATCTGCCACACTCCAGGTGACGCCTTGGGAGTCAATCCATTCCCCCGCAAACTCGCCTCGCTTTTCGATCACCACGATCCCTTGCCCACCTAGTCCATTATTTGGTTTAACCACAAAATCAGCCGGTAGTTTCAAAAAATCAAATTCCTCCAGAGCATCCATCCCCTTGACCACCGCGTATGTTTTTGGCACCCTCACCTTTGCTTTTCTCAAAGTCTTTTTTGTCAACAATTTTGAGTTGGCCACCACCTTCCCAGTCCGAGTGTTATATACCGAGGTATACAAATGATTGCGAGAATTAAGTCCCAGTACATCGCGAATTTTCATATCGCTTATTCTTCCTCGTCCTCTTTTACAATCCCTCGATACATCAGGTATTCAGATAGTCTCAAGCCGGTATATCTACCCATAAATACATCAAACACCGCTACCCCAAAAAAGATGATTTCAGGCCACAACAAGACAGCACGCTGGACGAGTTCATTCCCCAACATCAGTGAGGAAATCATGGCTAGGGCGAATGTTTGTACAATCAACGCTCTCGCTTCGCTACTACTCCTACCCTGCTGGATATCAATAAAAGTCTCAGCTAGTAGCATCAAAATCAAAATCGGGAAAATACCAACTGTAACTAGTTGGGAGACATTCCACAGAGACGCCACAAACAGAGTCACAAACACTCCTCCAGATACCACCCACAACAAGAGCGATACTCTAGGGAGATACTGTAGTTTGAGTACTTTGAGAGTCATCCGCCCGATCACCGTCACTGCCAAGATAATAATAAACAACATAACCCCTGCCCACACACCAGTGGCCAAAAAGGCCACCGACAATAGCGCTGGTGTCAGTATCCCGGCCCCTCTCATCCCTATCAGATGCCTGGCTGCCGCCACCATCGCCACCACAAGTGGGAATAGGAGAATAAGCACCACTGTATTCACCGGCACGCCATTTTTGACCGCGCGAGTGATAGCAAAGCGCAAAAAATTCTTCCAGCTCAGTGCTCCAACCGGATTGTCCTCGAGGACCTTTTCCAGTTTATTCTTGACCTCGCCGGTCGGTTGGGTCAGATCGGTTTTTTCCTCGACTCTCCTCTCGACTATACTAGATGGAGTTGCGCCAGAGGACAGCTCTCCCGCCATACTCGCCGAAAGCGTTGCCCCAACTTGGATATCCAGCTCGCTGGGTACCATCTGGGCCATGGCCGGACGGTTCGACAAAAACATACAAAATATTACAAACAATATCGCTCTCATACGAAAGTATTTTACCAAATTAACGCCAAAAGCGGGGATTTCTCCCCGCTTGGCCTAATAACAACACTACAAAGTCTTAAATAAGTGGGTCGACGATAGACTTAAACGCACTCCACGACTGGGCGCCCTCTACCACACTCGAGTTCACGAAGAAGGTGGGAGTAGCTCCGAATCCGAGTGACTGTACAAAGGTCGTATCTTCGGCAGCCTGTCCAGCATATTTTTTACTATCCAAGCAGCTCTGGAGTTTTTTACTATCTACAGAAGGTCCGATCAGCTCGACTACTTTATTAGCTTGAGTCAGATCGTTTTTCACTACGTCGTTGAGTAGATCGTAGCCAGCTTTGGTCATGAGTTTGTCATGAGCTTCCCAGAATTTGCCTTGCTCGTAGGCACAGTACATGGCCTGAGTCCCTACTTCACCATTTCCATGACCTGGCGCATAGAGGAAGATAAAGCTCGCTTTGCCTTCATCGACCAGTTTTTTGATCTCTAGTACAGGTGGCTCATAACTACCGCCATCGGCCTTCATCTTAAACTGAGTACTCCCATTGTTTAGCTCTGGATGTAATCCGGCAGCAATATGACAGAATGGGCACGATGGATCTGAGATTTCGGTGATTAGGAGTTTGGCATTTGCCTTACCAAAAGTAATATGTTTACCATCAAATTTGTCTTTAATTTTCTCGAGATCTACAGTGGTCGGGTTAGCTTGCTGTTGTGTTGGTTGTCCCACCTGCGCCACAGTATTCCCCACTCCCTTCTCCAAAAACTCGGTCTTGGTTTTATATACTCCGATCAAATATGCACCCACTATCAGTGCTATAACCATCAGGTATTGCTGGATAGCTTGCTTCATGAAAAACCTCCAAATAAACTTATACTAATTTACGTCATTTAAATATACCACATAGATCTGATTATCCAATCGCAAAATCTACATCAAATTAGGACAAACTAGCTTGATTAGTTCGAAAATTATTTCCTCTCTACTCCCTCTTTCCTCACTTGCTCTGCCACTGCCTTGGCGATCGCGTCGGCTTGACCCGCGTCAAACATCGAGGGTAGGATTTTGTCGGCCGTCGGCTCTACAAACCCAGCTAGCGCATCTCTCGCCGCTTGCTTTACTCCCGTCGTGACCTTGGTAGCTCGCGACTCTAGTAGTCCCCTAAACAGGCCCGGGAATACGAGTGAGTTATTTACTTGATTGGGGAAATCACTCCTCCCTGTCCCCACAACCACTGCTCCAGCTGCCTTGGCGACGTCGGGCATTATTTCTGGCTCGGGGTTTGCCATCCCGAGTACGATCGCACCCTTTGCCATGGAAGCAACCATCTCGCTAGTCATGATCCCACCTTTTGATACCCCGATAAACGCATCCGCTCCCACCACAGCTTCTACCAGACTGCCTACAACTCGATTATTATTCGTGATCCGGGCAAACTCAGTTTTCAGTCCACCCGACTCAGCAGTGATGATCCCTTTCGAATCCAAAATAATCACATCTTTTACCCTTCTCCCAGCAATAGATTTGAGAATTGGACCTGCCTGCGCAGGCAGGGAATTTGTGATTGGAGAATTACCTACCCTCTCCAACGAGAGTAACATTTGCGCAATCGCCAGTCCCGCCGCCCCCGCTCCAGATATCACGACCGTCAAATCTTCATATTTCTTCCCCACTACCCTCACCGCGTTTAAGAGAGCCGCACTGACCGTGATAGCAGTCCCGTGCTGGTCGTCGTGGATCACGGGGATTCCCAGGTTTTGCAA
Organism: Candidatus Woesebacteria bacterium; assembly: GCA_031973275.1. Lineage (GTDB taxonomy): Bacteria > Patescibacteriota > Microgenomatia > UBA1400 > UBA12108 > CAJAUT01. Next base: position 4,694 of record DALYDJ010000025.1, on the reverse strand, counting down.
TCTATCCTCGACCTCAAAGCAAATTGGCGCCGCAATATCCTCCAGGTTGATCCCTCCAAAACTCGGCGCAATCGCCGTCACAAAACCCACTATTTCATCTGCGCTATGTAGATCTATACAGATCGGGACAGCGTCGACTCCTCCAAATTGTTTAAACAAGAGCGCCTTCCCCTCCATCACTGGCATCCCCGCCGCCGCCCCAATATTACCTAGTCCAAGCACCGCCGATCCATCAGAGATCACTGCGACACTCCTCCCTCTCCACGTCAGGTCAAATGATTCATTTGGATCTCTGGCTATCTCTCGACACACTTGCGCCACTCCCGGGGTATAAACTAGCGAGAGATCATTTTTGTCTTTCACCTCCACTCTCGACATCACTCCCAGCTTCCCCCTATTCTTCCTATGTAGCTCTACCGACTGTGTGTATACGTCTGTCATAAATAATCCTCCACAAAATGAATAACAAAAATTTGCGTATCTTTTTTGTGAAAGATATCGCAGACCCGAAGGAACTTCGAGTCGAGATCCAAGCGGCTGCGTGGCTGGAAGCCAAGCAGAACGCTGTTTTCAACAAAAAACGGTACGAGAGTTTTTGTTCATTTTGTGCATCATTATTTACTCTCCAACCATCTCTCGCAGTCTAGCGCAGCCTGTACCCCCATCCCTACTGCCGTAGCAGCCTGGCGATATCGATGATCGACACAGTCCCCGGCCGCAAACACGCCCTCAACACTAGTCATCGTCGGCCACGTTCCTGATTTGAGAATTTGAGAATTTAGGATTTGTGATTGTGTAATCACGTATCCATTTTCATCCAACATCCCTGAGTGTTCTTTCAAAAATTCCGTCGCAGGCACGTGTCCTATGGCAAAAAACAAACCCTCAGCCTCCACTGTCCTTATCTCCCCTTCCTGATTCCTAATCACTAATTCCTCAACTCGTTCACCCTTTATCTCAACGAGTTGCGTGTTCCACATCACTTTAATTTTGTCGGGGTTATCCATGACTCTCTTTTGCATGATTTTACTGGCACGGAACTGGTCACCCCGCACGAGCATGGTCACAGAACTAGCAAATTTGGTCAGTGCCCAGGCATCCTCAATCGCCGCATCGCCTCCCCCTACTACATACACGTTTTTGCCTCTGTAAAAAGCAGCGTCACACACCGCACAAGTAGAGAATCCCTTACCCCAGTATTTATCTTCGCCGACCCCAAGCAGTTTTGAGCTTGCACCCATCGCAAGGATCACTGCATCATACTCCACAGTTGTTCCTGCATTGGTCATGATTTTAATTTGAGAATTTGAGAATTTGGGATTTGAGATTATATTTACCACGGTCTCATATACTATCTTCGCCCCAAACTTCTCTGCTTGCTGGGTCATCTCTTGCATTAACTCTGGTCCAGTCTTGCCTACCACCCCAGGATAATTCTCGATTTCGGTAGTCTTGGTCAGCTGTCCACCAGGTTCTTCTCCACCATAGATCGTGGTATCTATCTCGGCTCTGCTTGTATATATAGCCGCTGCCAGTCCTGCAGGTCCCGAACCTATGATTGCAATTTTATGTTTACTCATATGTATATGATACCGCAAAGTATGGGAGAATCTTTAAAGAAAAATTTACGTCCGGCAGTTTTTCAAGTAGCATTCCCTACTCAGTCACTTGTTTCAGCAAATTCTCATACATGGGTCGCCCTGCAAATCCCACCTTGCGAGCGATTTCTTTCCCATCTTTAAAGAGGATTACTGTCGGGATACTCATCACCCCATACTTCTGTGAAATGGTTTGGTTGGCATCCACGTCCAGCTTGCCAATCGTGATCTTGCCTTTGTAATCATCAGCTAGGACATCTACGACTGGCCCTGCCATCACGCATGGCCCACACCACGTAGCCCAAAAATCGACCATCACTGGTTTGTCTGACTTGAGGACCATGTCATCAAAATTCTGATCCGTAAATGTTTGTGTATTAGCACCTGCCATATATCTCCTTAAGTAATATCAAATAATTGTTTAATAAGCTTATCGAGTTTACCGCTTTTATTAGTTTTTGCACAGGCAATTGCTTCGCTAGCCAAGATTTCCTTTCCTGCCGAGCCAAGTGCCGCCCTCACGGCCGCAATCTGGGTCACAATATCGCCACACTCTCTACACTCAGAGTACATTTTGATGATTCCATCAATCTGTCCCCGTATCTTATTTAGCCGAACAAGAGTTTTATCTTCCATTCCCACAATATACCCCCTAGGGGTATACATTGTCAACTATTTTGCCAATAGCCAAATACCCATACCAAGTAACACTACCGCCAGCCCTAGGTGCATCCACCGTTTCGCCTTGTGTTCCCACTCTTTTACTTCCACCAGTTTTTTACCTCGCCACATAATGATCAGTACCACAATGAGTGGCAAGACAAACAAAAAATTGTAATAAAGGAAATACCCAATCACTAGGGGGAAAGCCATCCCAGATTGCGACAGGATCGTGGCCGTGCCCACGTATATCGGCAAGCTACACGGAGTTTCTAACAGAGTAACCAATATCCCGAGTATTATCACCGTTGGGTAACTAGTTTTTTCAACCAAATTTTGGAGTCGCTCTTTACTCGCCGTCGGGATACGCAGATGTGGCCCGCCCTCGATCCCCAAAAAATCCTTAAACTGGATCAGTCCCGCTATGGTCAAGGCTCCGCCAACTATCCAGTTGAGTACTCTCGCTCCCCCACTCAGATCAAACTGTGAAACAAAATTATAAAGCCCTAGTCCTACCACCAAATAAGTCGCAAAAACAGTCGCAATATATAGCATCCCAGTCTTTAAAACCCTCTCAGGTTTGTTGGCAAACACGAGTAGATACCCGAGGAGCATCACCATCATCCCGATCGCACAAGGATTGATCCCATCCACTAGTCCAGCCACAGTGATCATAGGGAAAGACAAAAGCTCCTCTTTGCCCTGCAAATAACACGCCAGTCTTGTACATTCTCCTGCCATCACCCTATCTTACAATCTAAAGGGTTGTAAAACTAGCCTAATTAGGGCGTATCCTATTAAATAAACCCCGATCACCCCCACTGGCCAAATCCGCCTCACTCGCCAAATCAGGCAAAACAAAGCAAAATCAAGCACAGCCTCGGTTGCCCACCACGGCAAGATCCACACTTTGTTCACGAACTCCCCGTTCACGCCATTCCCTATCCTCCCTATCGCCTGGGCTAGGGGTAGCGCCGTCACCACCGCCCCCAGTATATTTTCTCTATCAATTTGAGAATTTGAGAATTTGTGATTTGCGATTACCAATCCTACCCCTCCCCCAATCAATCCTCCCCATATCGAGAGTCCTCCGTTCCATACAGCCAAAGCCAGCCACCAGTTCTGACTGTAATACTCCCACATCTCCAAGACGTGGTATGCCCTGGCTCCCACAAACCCCAGTCCTATCACCCACGGTGACAGCTTCCCAACTCGCGAGTCCAAAGACTCGGCGACACTCAAGCCTACCACTACCGCCAAGCCGATAAAAAATCCATACCAATGAAACATTACTTCATCCTAACACGAGAAAAACGAGATTGGTGGATACAGCATTGTCAAAATAAAAATGGCGTCATGCAGGTCAGATTGTTTTAGTGCAGTGTAGTGGATCGAGCCAACGGCGAGACCGTCACACAAACCAAAACAGATCAGACCGAATGACCACAAATTATCCCACCCAAAAACTAAACCCAGCAAAGAGTATGGTAATAATACTCAAAAAAACCAATCGTTCCTCATCACTGATCTCTCTTTTAATCAACCAAAACAAGCGGATATGCAACCTCCTGGGTTCTGTTTTTTGCAGTTTCCACGCATCCATCAAAATATGGAGCATCAGTCCCATCACCACCCCTTTCCCAAACAATCCTGTGGTCGATGTCAGCGCAAAAAAAGATAGCGGTACCCAGATCGCCATAAACAAAGCTGAGCGGAAACTGAGTCTCTCTTGCTCTAACCTGCGCAGATCGAGTAGTTCTAGCGCGCTTAGATACTTTTTTTCTTTAATATACCAGGCGAATTGTTGAGAGATCTGAGCTCCTGGATAGCTATAGGTATAAACTATTCGATCCGCAAACAACACGAGTACTCCTACGACCACCCCGCCTACCCACAGTAGCCAGTTAAGTGGATCATTCCATCCTGCATTAATCAGTAGCACCAACACACCATATCCGATTGCCATGGGCAAATGAGCCATCACATATCTCTTCATACTCTAAATATACACGAAAAAAGAAAAAACTTTTCGAAGGTTGACGAATCAAATTTTGCCGACATTACAGGCGCGTAAGCCGCCTGTACCGGAGGTCAAAATTTCGGTTCATCAAGCTTCTTCGCGTTTAAATTCTTCTTGAGTTCCCCCACCTTCCACATAAACAACCTCCCCTTCGATTTAGCATGATCTGCATCAACCGCAAATGCTCTCGCCGCCTCGAGTATCTGTCTCGGCACCGTTTTGGCCATGCGGATATAGAGTGATTTGTGAGCCATATCATTCAAATCTACCGCCAGCCGGTACCCATAATCCTGGAACTCCTGGGAAATATATTTGCCGTCATTCCTCCCCTCAAATTTTTTGAGGATATCTCCTAGCAGTGTTGGCTGAGTAATTGTGTTTTGGCCCATGTTCCCCCTATTTCCTAGTTTCTAATA
>DALYDJ010000024.1:0-9665 GCA_031973275.1 Candidatus Woesebacteria bacterium | reverse complement strand
AAGTAGATTGGGAGAAACTGGCTGAGACAGTAAGTTTGTCAGTCAGATTCCTGGATAATGTGGTGGACGCTAACAAATATGTTTCAGCCGTGCCCGAGATTGAGGAAGCGGCTCACAAAGTACGACGGATTGGTCTCTCGGTCATGGGGCTCTCGGACATGATGTATATGACAGGAGTGAGATATGGCAGTGCCAAAGGTCAGGAGTTAGCCAGCCAGATTATGGAGTTTATCCGCTATCACAGTATGATGGCCTCAATTGAGCTAGCACATGTGCGGGGTCCATTCCCTGGGATCAACGGGAGTATTTACGACCCACAAAATGTAGTTTGGACGATCCCTAAACCACTGGTCGCGCATAAGAGTGATTTTGGGAGACCAGAAATTTCTTGGAAGAAGCTACTAGTCGAATTAAAGAAATATGGGATCCGTAATGGTGCCCAAACTACTGTGGCCCCAACTGGCTCGATCGCTACAATTTCGGGTCTAGAGGGGTATGGATGTGAACCAGTGTTTGCTTTGTCTTACACTCGCCACACCAGAGAAGGAGCAGAGAAAGAGGGTAAAGAATGGAGAGAGATGTATTACGAGTCGTCGCTGTTTGAGATGGCCATGAAGAAAGTCGGAATGTCTAAACCTGAAAGGAATAAGTTGTTCGCACAGGTGAGAGAAAATGGAGGGAGTCTGAAAGGGCTTAAAGACGTACCCAAGGAAATTGCCGATGTGTATGTGGTCTCATCCGACCTTTCGGTCGAGGAGCACGTGCGTATGCAGGCAGTGATGCAGAAATGGATTGATAACTCAATTAGTAAAACGGTAAATTTCCCACCTGAGGCCAAACCAGAAGACGTGGCTCGCGCCTATCAACTAGGATGGGAACTAGGCCTTAAAGGTATGACGGTGTATGTCGAGGGATCTCGGGAGCAAGTGGTACTCGAGAAAAAATCAGGTCCCTACGAAACGAAAGAAGACAAACAGGTAACCTCAGAAGAGCTCTGCCCTGAGTGTGGGACACCAATGAGGAGAGAAGAGGGGTGCTCAACCTGCCCCTCGTGTGCATACTCGAAATGTGATAAATAAAATTTATGACTAAACCAAAAATAATTGAACCAAAGTTGACTAAAAATGCGATTGAAGTGGCGAAGAAACGGTATCTGCGGACTGATATGGACGGGCAAGTAGTAGAGACTCCGGGCGAGATGCTGTGGAGAGTGGCCTACCACATGGCCAAACCAGAAGTGAACTGGGCGGGCAACGGGATCGTGATGGAAACAGCTACTAAGTTTTATGAGAGGATGGTAAGTCTTAAAATGGTGTGTGCTGGTAAAGCGATGTTTGAAGCAGGGAATCCTGGGGGGACTGGACAGCTCTCCTCGTGCTTTGTGCTACCGATTGAGGACTCGATAGGTAAAATCTTTAAAACCCTAGGGGATGCGGCGGTCGTACATAAAAATAATGGGGGAACGGGCTTTAACTTTAGCAAAATCAGACCACACGGTGACAAGGTGAAGAATGTGCCTGGAGCAGCCAGTGGACCAGTCGATTTCCTTAAAGCTTACTCGGCAGCCCTGGCACAGATTTTGCAGGGCGCCAAGAGGCAAGGGGCCAATATTGGCATTTTAAACGCTGACCACCCTGATATCGAAGAATTTATTGACGCCAAGAATCAGGACGGAACGATTAAGAACTTTAACGTGTCGGTAGGAGTGACGGATGCTTTTATGGAAGCAGTTGTAAAAAATGGTTCATGGAGTCTGATTAATCCTCGCAACGGAGAAGTAGTAAAGCGTATTAAAGCCAAAACATTGTTTAACAAAATCGCCGAAGCGGCGTGGAGAACAGGGGATCCTGGTCTGATGTTCCTCGACAATACCGAAAGAGGTAATACAGTCCCCAACTTTGGTAAGCTCGATGCTACTAACCCGTGTGGTGAGATAGCATTGTTTCCATACGAATCATGTAACTTAACCAGTATTGATTTGGCTAGACACTTGCGTGCAAAACACGCAAAAGGAACTAGGAAACAGGAACTAGGAATTAGTCAGTGGGAAGTGGATTGGGATGATCTCAGGGAAACCGTGAGGTTGGGAGTCAGATTCCTAGACAACATGATAGAGGTGAATGCTTACCCAGTGCCAGAGATTGAAGCGACGGTAAAGAATGGTAATAGGAGGATAGGCCTTGGAGTCATGGGATATGCCCATGTGCTGTACCGGATGGGGATCCCATACAACAGCAACGAGGCAGTGAAGTTAGCCAAGGAACTATCCAAATTTATCTATGAGACGGCCGCTGAGATGTCCTCTGAGCTAGCAGAAGTGAGGGGTAACTTTAACAATTGGGATCTATCTATTTATCCTGCCAAAGGCCAGCCCATGCGCAACTGCGCCGTGACCATGATTGCTCCGACTGGGACGATCTCGATCTTGGCGGATACCTCATCAGGAATCGAACCCGTATTCTCACTTGTAACTAAGCGCAGGACTTTTTATGAGGACGATAAATCCAATCATTCAACCAAAGAACTACTCATGGTGGATCCCGTGTTTGAAGAATACTTGGAAAACAAATTTTCAAATCAAAAATTCTCAAATTCTCAAATTAAGACAATTTGGGAGCACGTAGCACAAGGGGATATGAGTGACTTGACCAGTGATGAGAAAAAATTGTTTGTAACTACCCACCAAATAGAGCCAGAATGGCACGTGAAGATCCAGGGCGCTTGGCAGAAATACTTTGATAACTCGATAAGTAAAACGGTAAACTTTGGTCATGATGCCACGGTGGATGATGTTAAAACAGTGTATATGCAGGCGTGGAAACTGGGATGTAAAGGAGTGACGATATATAGGGATGGGAGTAAGGGAGACCAAGTACTTACTTCGGCAAATCAGCAAATCGGCGAATCAGTAGACCAGAATATCAGTGGATCAGTAGAACAGAAAGATGACTTGGTTTGCCCGGAATGTGGGGGGAAGTTACACAAACAAGATGGATGTAGTAAATGTATAGATTGCGGGTACAGCGTATGCGGATAACTAAAATCATTAAGCGCGATGGGAGAGAAGTGGAGTTCTCTATAGATAAACTGGCGGGAGCGATCTGGAAAGCGGGCAAGGAAACGGGTGAATATGACGAAAAAGAGGCTAAACGACTAGCAGAAATTACGGTAGCTTTGGTTGAGAAATCGCTGAAAGACAAGGAACTAGCACAAGTTGAGAAGGTGCAAGATTTTGTAGAACAAGTGCTGATGGCAGCGGGCCACTACCAGACAGCTAAGGCATATATTTTGTATAGGGCAGCGAGGTCAGATGAGCGTAGAGTTGAGCGAATTATTGGGGTTAAGGATGATTTAGACTTGTCTCCCAACCAGTTAAAAGTGATGAGGAATAGATATCTACTGAAAGACCAGGACGGCAAAGTGGTCGAGACTCCATCAGAATTGTTTAGGAGGGTGGCAAAAAACTTGGCGATAGTAGAGAAAGCTGACAAACGCAAAAAAGTAGAGGCAGACTTCTACGAAGTGATGTCACGACTCGAATTCTTGCCAGCAGGGAGGACACTGAACAATGCTGGAACGCCTCAGTCACAACTGGCTAACTGTTTTGTACTACCAGTTGAAGACTCGATGGAAGGGATCTTTGATAGTGTCAAATGGATGGCGATGGTGCATCAGCGTGGAGGTGGGACGGGATTTAACTTTTCAAGACTTCGACCCAAAGGGGATATCGTAACTAAATCATCGGGAGGATTTGCCACTGGCCCCGTCTCATTTATGAAAGTGTTTGATATTGCTACTCGCCAAGTGATGCAAGGCGGTAAGAAACGTGGCGCCAACATGGGCATCTTGAATGTGGATCACCCTGACATCCTCGACTTTATCTCGGCCAAATCAGAGAGGGGTGAGATCGAGAACTTTAACATTTCGGTTGGGGTAACGGATGATTTTATGAAAGCGGTTGATCAAGACAAAGACTGGCACCTACGAAATCAACGTACGGGCGAGATTGTGCAAACGATTCGAGCCAAAACTCTGATGGGACAACTAGTCTCGATGGCATGGAGGACTGGTGACCCGGGACTAATTTTTCTTGATCCCATCAATCGCAACAATCCACTCCTAGAGAAGTACGGGAGAATTGATGCAACCAATCCTTGTGGCGAGCAACCACTGCACCCATTTGATGCATGCAATCTGGGATCGATTAATTTGGCGAGGATGGTCAAATCTCAAATCAAAAATTCTCAAATTCTCAAATATGAGGTGGACTGGGAGAGACTCAAGTTTGTAGTGCGTACTGGGGTGAGGATGCTCGATGATGTGATAGACGCCTGCAAGTATCCACTCCCACAGATTACAGAGACTGTACAAGCTAATAGACGGATAGGACTAGGAGTGATGGGATGGGCAGATATGTTATATCAACTGAGAGTCCCATATGACAGTGAAGAGGGGATCAAGCTGGCGAGACGAATCGCCAAGTTTATTCAGGATGAGTCGTGGCAAATGAGTATGGATTTAGCTAAAGAAAAAGGAGTATTCCCCAGGTGGAAAGAATCATCGTTTGTGAAGCTAGGAAAGAAAGTCCGTAATGTGGCGATTACGACCATTGCACCGACTGGGAGTATCTCGATGCTGTCGGATGCCAGTTCAGGAATAGAGCCGGTGTTTGCACTCGCGTTTACTAAAAATGTGGTTGAAGATAGTGGACTGTCTTATATCAATAAATACTTTGAGAATGAACTAGCAAAGTCTCTTTGGGCTGATGGAGACACTGAACATAAAGTGCGTGACCGGATTGTACGAGAAGTAGCTGAGGCAGGTAGTGTCGCCCATATCTCTGGGGTGCCAGAGGAAGTGAAGTCGGTTTATCGCACGGCGCACGATATAGCCCCAGAGTGGCATGTCAAAATGCAGGCGGCCTGGCAGAAATATACCGATAATGCTGTTAGTAAGACCATCAATTTCCCCCATAGTGCCACAATAGATGACGTAGAGTCGGCCTACATGAACGCGTGGAAATCGGGGTGTAAGGGGATCACGATCTACCGGGATGGGAGTAAGGATGTACAGATACTGTCGGTAGGAAGTAGTAAACAGGAATCAGGAATTAGTGATGGTACTCAAATAATACAAAGTAAGATTAAGACAGAGACACTAAAAGAACGGACTAAAAAATTGTCAAAACATTTAGAGGTTTGTCCAGAGTGTGGAGGTAAGTTGGCGATAGAGGAGGGGTGCGCTAAGTGCTACGGCTGTGGATTTAGTGTGTGTCAGGGATAAGGTAGGGTAAAATATACCAATGCAAAAGATTATTCTGGCCAGTGGGTCACCCAGGAGGAAAGAGATACTAGAGTTACTGGGGTTGGAGTTTGAGGTCTTAGAGTCGGGATATGATGAAGATCTTATCAAGACAGACGATCCAGTAGAGCTCGTGGAGGAACTGGCTCTACAAAAAGCGCTTTCGGTGGCCAAGATGCATCCTGATGCTATCGTGATAGGGGGAGATACGACCGTGACGTTTGGTGAGGGTTGGATAGCCAAGGCCCACACCAAAGAGGAGGCGAGAGCAATGTTTGGAGGACTGCTAGGCAAAACACACGAAGTGGTGACTGGCGTAGCAGTCGTGAACTCGCTCACGGGTGAGCAATATGTGGGACACGACACAGGATCTGTCACCTTGCGAGATGGTACAGAAATCGAACTCGATGGCTACGTGGCCAACGAAAAGAACTGGCGCGGGTTTGCGGGGGCATATGCGCTTCAGGGAGGGGCGGCCCCGTTTGCGCTCAATCAAGCAGGAAAACTCTCGGCGATCATAGGGATGCCGGTTGAACTAACCTGTGAACTACTTGAGCAGGCAGGAGTGGTCGTTGAGGTGGATCCAATCGAGATAGAGCAAAGATTGCACGGGATGAAGGTGGGGATATCATGAAGGAAGTAGGAAATAGGAAACAGGAATTAGAAAATAGGGGTTTGATTTATATCTTTACGGGTGAGGGGAAGGGGAAGACGTCGGCGGCACTAGGGGTGGCTACTCGTTCGCTGTTGATCGGCGAAAAAGTCGTGTGGGTGGCTTTTTATAAGCAAGCTAGCTGGGGGATCGCTGAGTCCAAGCTCAAAGATAAATTTGAGAACTTAGAAATGTATTTTTCGGGTAAGGGGTTTAAGATTGGCAAAAAAACGGCACTAGTGGGTGACAAGGGTCATGTAGTCGTAGATACGGCGAGTGAAGAAGATCATTTGCAGGCGGCAAAAGCTGGCTTACAGCTTGCGGCAAACAGCATACAGCAGAAACCGTTCTTGCTGGTGATGGATGAAGTGCTCAATGCAGTCAGTGAAGGACTACTCGACGAAAAAGATGTTTTGGATGCTATAGGGGGGAGGGGCGAAACTCATATAGTTTTGACTGGCAGAAGTGGAGAACCTACGAGGAGACTCCTTGAAGGTGCTGATTTGGTGACGGAGTGTAAGAAGATTAAGCATCCTTATGATCTGGGTAGATTGGCGGTGAGCGGACTAGATTTTTAATACGTTTTTTGCCGTATAATGGGTTTTAGATATATCTTTTGGAGACGAGTTTATGGTGGATACAAAGAAGGAAAAAGAACCAGGTAGTGGCATGGAGCGTGTGCGACTACCAGAGGATTTGACCACGGTTGAAGCACCAAATAGGGACAAAGAAAACCTGGAAGTTACGACCTGGATCGAGAAAATTGAAAAACAGTTTGCTAGAGTGCCAAATGATACGAGCGACGTCACTGATGACACGGTGGTAGTACAACAGCAACCTACAGCCCAGCAACCACCGGTCACTCTCCCTGTTACCCAGCAGCAAATGGCCAAAGGGAAAACAGCCAAAGTGGATCTGGGTATTGCGTGGCTCGTGGCGTGGGCAGTCAGACAGATTAAGCTTTTGTCACGACTAGGACGAAAAGTAAAATTGCAAGATATACCTGAAGTTAAACAAACTAACAAACCAACAAACTAACGGGGGAATATGCAAGGACTCGATCAACTATCAACTTTTATGACAAACCTGGCTTATGCCTTGGTATTTTTGTCGCTAGGATTGAGTGGTTTTTTTGCACTAGGGTATGCATTTTTGCTCTGGATGCGTAACCGTAACCGGGAAGAATATAGCTTGTCGTTTGTGACACTAGAGGTAGTTTTGCCCCGAGATAATGAGATCAAGATAGATGCGGCCGAGCAGTTGTTTGCCAGTTTGTACTCGGTCAAAAATGAAGAATGGTACTCATTCCTGCAGTCAGAACATGCAATTTCGTTTGAAATAGTCGGCAAGAAAGAAGACATTCGGTTTTACGTTTCGGTACCCCACGAACTCATGGAGCTCGTCGAGAAGCAAATCCACGGGGCATATCCTGGGGCAGAGATCAAGGCAGTCGAAGAGTTTACTATTTTTGATGAAAACGGAAAAGTGGCGTTTGAATCGCTGGTTAAGAATCAGGCGGGCTATTATCCGATCCAATCTTTTAGAGATCTCGCTACCGATCCGTTGTCTTCGATTACATCCTTCTTTGCCAAAATGAGAGAAGGTGAGGGAGCAATGCTGCAAGTAATTGTTTCGCCGGCATCTCACGCATGGAGTAATCGAGGTCATGGCTATATCTCTAAAGCCAAAAAAGATGAGAGTAACCCTGACAAAGCAAGTTATAGCGTCGATCCACGAGCCCTGGAAGCAATAGAGAGGTCAGCAGGGAAACCTGGTTTTGAGGTCTCTATTCGCTTGGTCGTGAATGCGCCAACGAAAGGTGAGGCTCATACACTCCTCAAGCAGTTTGCCGGTACTTTTTCGCAGTTTGCCGGTCCCTATAACAAATTTACTAAACAGCGTGTATGGCTCAAGCGATTGTTCATGATCGATTTTATTTATCGTTATCAGGCGATGTTTAGGGGTAAATCGATCCTCAACTCAGAAGAACTGGCGACGATTTTCCACTTCCCCAACAAGCAAGTGGAGACTCCCCATATCCACTGGCTCACTGCCAAGACTGCGCCAGCTCCAGCCCAAATCCCTAACTCGGGTTTGTATTTGGGTAAGAGTGTGTATCGCGGCATGTCACGCAAAATCTATATCTCCGATAAAGATAGGGCGCGCCACATGTATATCATTGGGAAAACAGGTACCGGTAAATCGGAACTGCTCATGGATATGATCCTGCAGGATATCCGTGCCGGGAAGGGGGTGTGTTTTATCGACCCCCATGACTCGGTGGAAAAACTCCTCGAATATATCCCCCCAGAGCGGGCAGAGGACGTGATTTACTTTAATCCCGCCGATACTGACCGGCCGATGGGCCTTAATATGCTTGAGGCACGAACTGAAGAAGAGAAGCAGTTTGTGGCCTCTTCTATCATCAACCTTATGTATAAATTGTATGACCCACACAAGACTGGTATTATTGGGCCCCGGTTCGAGCACGCGATCCGTAACGCCATGATGACGGTAATGGTGGAGCCTGGAGCCACATTCATCGAAATTGTGCGCGTGATGACAGATCCCAAGTTCCTCCAAGAGCTACTGCCAAAAGTTGAGGATCCAATGGTGAGGAGATACTGGACCGACCAAATAGCCCAAACCTCCGACTTCCACAAATCAGAGGTCTTGGACTATATCGTGTCAAAATTTGGTCGCTTTATTACCGACAAAATGATGCGCAATATCATCGGTCAGTCATATAGTGCCTTTAATTTTCGTGAAGTGATGGATGAAGGCAAGATTCTTTTGATTAACTTGGCCAAGGGAAGAATAGGAGAGGAAAACTCGGCATTCCTAGGGCTCATTTTGGTACCAAAAATATTGGTTGCGGCTATGTCGCGCCAAGATATCCCCGAATCACAAAGACGCGATTTTAACTTGTACGTTGATGAGTTCCAGAACTTTGCCACTCCCGACTTTGCCACTATTCTCTCTGAGGCACGTAAGTACCACCTCAATCTGATCGTAGCCAACCAATTTATTGGCCAAATTGATGAAGAGGTAAAGAATGCGGTTTTTGGGAACGTTGGTACGATGATGTCGTTCCGCGTCGGCGTGCAAGATGCCAACTTCCTCCAGCACGAGTTCTCGCCCACCTTCTCCGAGGCTGATTTGACCAATGTGGAGCGCTACCACACGTTTGTAAAGACGATTGTGGACAATGAACCAATGCCACCTTTCTCGATGGACTTGACGCGTGACGTAGAGGCCGAGCGCAAGCTGGCCAATCCCAAACTGGCAGAGATGATCAAGAAGCTGTCGAGGCTCAAATACGGGAAGGATAAGAATATTTTGGAAGTAGAGATCGCCAAGAGGGCGAGGCTCTAGGTCATTGTGGTAAAATTTAGTCTGGAAATGGGCCAATAGCTCAGCTGGTTAGAGCGCGAAGCTTATACCTTCGATGTCCTAGGTTCGAATCCTAGTTGGCCCACAACGTAAAGTTGCTTTGTGTGATAGGATAGGGGCAATTATGACGAACCAAGTTACCGATCCAAAACTCATGGAGATCGCTGACCAAATATTTTGGGACGAGTTTAACCAGACAGAAAAGACAGCCGACAGATATATCGTGATTGATAGTAAGAATCAGAAAGTGGTAGGGCAGAATCTCAAGTTGGTGTTGGAGAAGAAAAAGATTAAGGTCTAAAGCTCTGCAATTTTGAGT
>DALYDJ010000023.1:464-9704 GCA_031973275.1 Candidatus Woesebacteria bacterium | reverse complement strand
GTGATGCCGTCAATGATGCGGGATAGGAACAGGAGGGGGAGGAAGCCAGCGAGGGCTAAAAGGACGTAACCAGCCATGCTACCGAGCTGGGAGATGATTAAGAGTTTTTTGCGTCCATATCTATCTGATAGTCTACCTAAAATAGGTCCGGCAATGAATTGAAACAGTGAGTAAGCACCGCTAAGTAAGCCGATCATGAGAGGAGTAGCGGCGTACTTTTCGGCAATGTAGGGCAAAAGAGGGAGGATAATCCCAAAACCCAAGAGATCAATGAAGACTACCAGAAAAATTGTCATCATTTGACGGTTGTTTGCGAGTTTCATAGAACAAGGATTATACTGTGTTTATGCAGTTGCAACAGCTTTACGCTTGGTCGAAAAAAATCCATAAATGGTTGCTCTGGATCGTGACAGTAGTAGGGGGATGGATGATGCTGTCTGGATATCTCATGCATAAAGAGCTAGAGGGAGAGTCGATGTTGTCCTTAGACCTGATGGTGTTTATGCGTTTTTGGCACAATAAAGCTAGTCAAGTCTTTATCGTGATTTTTGGATTACAGGCGCTAACGGGGATTTTGATGTGGGGCGTGCCAAAGATTTTGATGCGTCGTAAGCCAGTAAATCCGTAAAGCCGTATTTCCAATGATATAGTTGAGACATGAGCAAAAGTGATTGTTTGGCAAAATTAACTGATCCGTTTGGCAAGATTACGATTGCGGCACTAGACCACAGGGGCTCACTAAAAGAATCACTTAATCCCAGTAATCCCGATTTGGTAACTGAAGATGAGATGTTTGAGTGGAAAACTCGGATGGTTAAACTATTTAGAAATGAAGTGGCAGGGATACTGCTAGACCCATTTTTTGGGAAAAAATTGATTGATCGTAAAACCCAAAAAGGGTGGATGCTGTCGATGGAAAAGACTGGCTACAGGGGAGGTAAAGAAGCGAGAGTGACCGAGATTTTGCCAGACTGGAGCGCGCGACAAGCTAAAGAAATGGGGGCATGTAGCGTAAAGCTGTTGCTTTATTATGATCCAGAGAATCGTGAGCTAGCTCAACGTCAAAGAGAAATAGCTAAACAAATAGCCAGTGATTGTAAAAAAGAAGAGATAGTTTTTTTGCTTGAACCCTTGAGCTACAAGATAGAAACTGAGCGTGAAAGCGAAGTATTAAAAATTGCAGAGGAACTGAAGGATGTCGAAGCAGACATCTTCAAGTTTGAGTATCCGGGATCCCTGGCAGCCTGTATAAAGATTACCGCTATGATGAAGGTTCCTTGGGTACTGCTCTCCGCTGGGATGGAGTACGACAAATATAAATTGGCGCTAAGGAATGCAATCGAAGCAGGTGCTTCTGGGTTTGCCGTAGGGCGAGCGGTCTGGCAAGAGTTTGGGGAGTACCAGGGAGAGGAGCGGGAGAGATATTTTAAATACGTTGCACTCACAAGGATGAGAGAGCTTGTGAGTATTGTTGATAATACAAAAAGTTCCGATCACTCACCTAGAATCACGCCTGCCTGCGCAGGCAGGCAAGGAGCGGAACTAAGAACAATAGAAAATGCAGATGTGGAAGGGAAGAAAGTGATCGTGAGAGTTGATTGGAATGTGACCCTGGGGAAAGCCTTGCAAGTGGTTGATGATACAAGGATAGTGCGGACACTTCCAACAATTAAGTTGCTATTGGGACATGGGGCGAAACAAGTGATCCTGATGAGTCATTTGGGCAAGGCCGAGGAGAAGAGGAGTCTGAAATCGGTAGTGGAGTATGCCAGCAAGTTGATGCGAGAAACAATCGAGTTAAAAAACTCGATTGAGCAGTGCCACAGTGACACAGTATCACGTATCGTGATGTTGGAGAATCTGAGATTGTGGGAGGGAGAGGAGAAGAATGACACTAGTTTTGCGAGACATTTGGCTAGTTTGGGTGATATTTATGTGAATGAAGCCTTTGGAGAGAGTCATAGGGATGTGGCCAGTATAGTTGGGATACCCAAGTACTTGCCCCACTATGCTGGACTGTGGCTACAGGACGAGGTGGAGACGATCCTGAAAGTGAGAGATAACCCAGATCGGCCATATGTCGTGGTGATGGGCGGAGCAAAAGTCGATGACAAAATAAAATTAATTGAAGTCTTATCACAGAGTGCGGATACGATCCTGCTGGGCGGAAAACTAGCTAATGAGTATGTGCAAAGGGGGATGAAGGTGAGTGGTAGAGCTAGGATAATCACTCCAATAGAAGGGTCTGATTTGCTGGATATAGGCATGGAGACCCAGAAACTCTACGCGAACGAAATAGCGAAAGCAAAAACAGTGGTGTGGAATGGACCGATGGGGAGGGTAGAAGATCCGCAATACCAAGTGGGGACGCAAGCGATCTATGAAGCGATTACTGCCAACGTTGAGGCGTATACCCTGGTTGGAGGAGGAGATACACTGGCATCGATAGGCAAAGAGGAACACTTGAATAGGATAGATCATGTTTCGACAGGTGGGGGGGCGATGCTCAAGCTACTGGAAACAGGGAGTTTAGTAGGGATCCAAGTGTTACAATCCTGATATGAAGTTGGTGGTATTTGATGTTGAGACGAAGAAAGCCTTTGATGAGGTGGGGGGATTTTATCCTGAGAAGCTTGGGGTTTCGGTATCTGGAGTGTGGTACGGGGAGGAGGGGAGTAAGGGAGAGCTGCGAGGATTTCGGGAGGAGGAGTTTCCTGAAATGTTTAAGATCTTTGAGAGCGCTGAGCGAATTGTGGGCTTTAACAGCATTGATTTTGATATGGCAACTCTCAAACCATACTACATTGGAGATTTGCTCAAACTACCGAATTTTGACATCCTGCAAGAGGTGGAAAAGAAAGTGGGATATAGAGTCAAACTGGATGCGCTCGCTAAAGAAACGCTTGGTGTGCAAAAAGGAGGGAGTGGGCTGGATGCGATCACGTACTACCACGAAGGTAACTGGGAAAAGCTAACGAAATATTGTCTGGAAGATGTCGTGATTACCAAAGATTTGTATCTCTACGGACTAGAGCACGGCGAGTTGAAGTTTAAGAATAAATGGAATGAACTGGTCACGGTCAGTGTGGATTTTGGTTACACAGCAAAGAAAGATGTTGGTGTACAGGTGACATTATTCTAAACTTGGATTACAATAGCCATAGTTACACGCTTTATTTATAACGGAGGAAAAGCCATGAGTTCTTTCAGATTTCGCAAAAAAACAGAATACGGAATGATGATGGTGTCGTTGCTAGCCAAAGAAGGTAAGGAGGGCTTGGTTTCCGTCAGAGCAATGCAAGAGAATGGATTGCCTAGGTCTTTTTTGGTTAAAATCGCGCGAGATTTAATCAAAGCGAAGTTAATAGTGGCTAAAGAAGGTCGAGGCGGGGGATATAGTCTCTCAAAGGACCCCAAAACCATTACTTTGAAAGAAGTGGTCGAAGCTATTGATGGCCAAGTAGTAACTGCATCGTGCTTGGTTCACGGGGCTAAGAAATGCCCTCTCGCAGAAAATTGCCCTCATAGAAATATGATGAGCAAGTTGACCGAAGAAATTGGGACGATTTTGTCGAAGTACCGATTGTCCGATTTTGGAAACAAATGAACAAAGCTCTGCTAGCAGTAAAAGATTTGCAGGTAACTGTGGATGGGAAGGTAGTACTGTCTCATTTGCAGTTTGAACTTGGGTCTGGGGAAGTAGCATTTTTAATGGGTGCAAATGGAAGTGGTAAAAGCAGTCTAGTAAACGTATTGCTTGGCAATCCAAATTATGTCGTAGAGAAAGGATCTGTCTGGTTTGACCAGCATGACTTGCTAACAATGAGTAGTGATGAGCGAGCGAGAGCGGGGATATTTGTGGGATGGCAGAACCCCGTGACTGTCCCAGGTGTGACAGTGTTTAATTTGTGTAAAGCGAGTTTTGAGGCACAGGGGGGAGAGATAGACAAATTGACGGATTTTAAGGCCAAGTTGGAACAACTAGCGATTAGAGTAGGGCTAAGCGCCGAACATATTGGGAGAGGGGTTAACGAGGGATTTAGTGGCGGGGAAAAGAAACGACTTGAATTGCTCCAGCTCCTGCTTTTAAAGCCAAAATTGGCTGTACTAGATGAAGTTGATTCTGGAATTGATGTTGAAGGGATTAAGATGAGTGTCAAAATATTGTCAGAAGTGAGAAGTTTGGGTACTAGTGTAATTTTGATTACTCACAATAAGCGACTGCTCGATCAGGTCGTTGCGGATCACAAGTGGGAGATGTCTAATGGAAGATTATCAACTAGGATTTAGTACCCCGACAGATCACTATAGTTACAAGGCCAAAAAGGGGTTAACGGAAGAGGTGGTCAGAGAGATTTCGGCTCAGAAAAATGAGCCGGAGTGGATGCTCCAGATCAGGCTAGGTGCTCTCAAGCAATACGAATCGATGTCGATCCCGACGTGGGGGGCCGATCTTTCACAAATTAATTGGGATGATATCTATTATTATCTAAAACCAGTAGATAAAAAATATCAAAGCTGGGATGACGTACCAGATTCGGTGAGGAAGGTTTTTGATGCGGTGGGAGTGCCCGAGGCAGAGAAGGAAATGCTTGCGGGAGTAGGGGGTCAATATGATAGTGAAGTGATCTACCATAGCTTACAGAAGGTTTTGGCGAAAAAGGGAGTAGTGTTTTTGTCGATGGATGAAGGACTCAAACAATATCCAGCCATTGTGAAAGAGTATTTTGGCAAAGTAGTGCCGTATGGCGACAACAAATTGGCAGCATTAAATACGGCAGTGTGGAGTGGGGGGTCGTTTGTTTATATCCCAAAAGGTATAAAAGTAGATTTGCCTTTGCAAGCATATTTTAGAATTAATAGTGAGAATGCAGGCCAATTTGAGAGAACGCTAATTATTGCGGAAGAAGGCTCAAGCGTTGCGTATTATGAGGGTTGTAGTGCGCCGGCTTTTAGCAGTGCTAGTTTGCATGCAGCGGTGGTGGAAGTTGTTGTACAAAATAACGCAAAAGTACGCTACGTAACGGTACAAAATTGGTATAAAACTGTATATAACCTGGTGACAAAAAGAGCGATGGTACATGATGAGGCAGTGATGGAATGGATCGATTGCAATCTAGGGAGTAAGATCACGATGAAGTATCCTAGTTGTCTGCTCGTGGGTGAGCGAGCACACGGGGAGATGCTGTCGATTGCGGTAGCCGGACCTGACCAACACCAAGATGCGGGAGCCAAAATGATCCACCTAGCCCCAAATACAACGAGCAAAATCACCAGTAAATCGATCAGTCGGGGTGGAGGTCGGAGTAGCTACAGGGGACAAGTAAAAATTACGCCCGCTGCAACGGGCTCGAGGAGCAAGGTGGTGTGCGACGCGCTTATTATGGATGATTTAAGTCGGAGTGATACCTACCCCAATAACCAGATTATGACGGGGGAGGCTACCCTCGAACACGAGGCATATGTTAGTCGAGTGGGGGAAGAGCAGTTGTTGTATCTGATGTCACGAGGGCTCTCGGCCAAAGAGGCAGAGGCGATGATTATCCGTGGGTTTATTGAGCCTGTGATTAGTGAGTTGCCGATGGAATATGCGGTGGAGCTGAATAGATTAGTAAAGTTAGAGATGACGGGGAGTGTGGGATGATTACTCCCCTCGTTCAGGTTCAGCCTACCATCACGCGAAAAAACAGTGATATTTCGCTGGTGCGAAATTCACTTCTAACTCGGCTGCCCGCCTGCGTAATGTTTTTCGGCTGTGAGATAGGCTTGCACCTTTCGCGAGTCGATTTATCTCTTAAGGGAATGATATGAAGAAAATAATTAATAAGTATGACCAGCCGGGGAGGTATGAGGTGGTGATACCGTTTGAAAAAGAAGGGGAGCGAGTGGAGTGGATAGGGATAGTGGATGGACGCGAACCAGGTGAGTATGAACTACGCGTGGTAGCGGACCACCGGGTGGCAAAGACAGCCGGGAGGATTACGGTACGAGGTGTGGCAGGAGCGGGCGCGGTGGTGAAATTGTATGGCATGATCAAAATAGGGAAAGAAGCACAGGAGACGGATGATTTTCTGGAACTGCGGGTTTTGACTCTCGACAAAACGGCCAGGGCAGTAGCCGAGCCGGAGCTGGAGATTGAAACGAATAATGTGAAGGCATCTCACGCGGCGAGCATCGGGCAAGTGGATAAGGAACAGGTACTGTACCTGATGAGTAGAGGGATGAGCGTCGTGCAAGCAAAAGAAGCAATTGTGGAAGGATGGTTAGGGGTATAATTGAGGTATGTTTGATCCAGCGGTTGTAAAAAAAGATTTTCCGATTCTAAAGCGAGAAGTGAATGGGAAGTCTCTCGTGTATTTGGATAGTGGGGCGACAAGTCAGAAGCCAAAACAAGTGTTAGATAGCGAGAGAGACTACTACGAGCAGCACAATGCCAACGT
The DNA here is from genome assembly GCA_031973275.1 of Candidatus Woesebacteria bacterium. GTDB lineage: Bacteria > Patescibacteriota > Microgenomatia > UBA1400 > UBA12108 > CAJAUT01. The sequence continues at coordinate 3,264 of DALYDJ010000023.1, read as the reverse complement.
GCATCGAGGGGCACACACCTTGGGAGATGAGGCGACGCAGCTATATGGCGAGGCGCGAGCGACGGTAGCTAAATTTATCGGTGCAAGAAATGAAGAAATAATTTTTGTACGTAACACGACTGAAGCGATCAATTTAGTTGCTTACTCGTGGGGACTAGATAGCCTAAAAAAGGACGATGTAATTGTAACCACACTCATGGAGCACCACGCTAATATGGTTCCGTGGCAGGAGGTGGCTAGACGAACGGGAGCAAAGCTAGAGGTAGTAGGGCTCACAGAAGATGGACTGGTGGACATGGAAGATTACGCGCAAAAACTGAAACTTAAACCTAAAATGGTCGCTTTTGTGCACGTGTCCAATGCTCTGGGCACGATCAATCCAGTTAAGGAAATGACAAAAATGGCACACAAGGCCGGTGCGCTAGTCCTAGTAGACGGGGCACAGGCAGTGCCGCATATGAAAGTGGACGTAGCCGAGATCGGATGTGACTTTTACGCTTTTTCCGGTCATAAAATGCTCGGGCCGATGGGGATAGGAATACTCTGGGGGAAGAAGGAAATACTCGATAAAATGCAGCCATTCCTGACTGGTGGAGGGATGATCAGTGAGGTCTATACCGACCACTCTAGCTGGGCAGAGGTACCGGAAAAGTTTGAGGCAGGGACACCAAACGTGGCGGGAGCGGTCGGACTATCTACCGCGATAGACTACTTGGAGAAACTGGGACTAGATAATGTGAGAAAACATGACATGGAAATTGTGGCATATGCCATAGAACAACTACAGTCGATTAACGAAGTGAAGATGTTAGGAACACTTGAAGTAGAGAAGAGATGTGGGAGCGTGAGCTTTGAATACAAAGGAGTACATGCCCATGACGTCGCGACCATACTGGACTCCGAAGGGGTAGCGGTGCGCTCTGGTCATCACTGTACTATGCCACTACACAACAACCTAGGATTGGCCGCGTCGGCGAGGGCTAGTTTTAACGTGTATACCACGAAAGAGGATATTGATACGCTAGTAAAGGCGCTCGGGAAAGTTAAGCAGGTGTTTGGTAAATAATATGGATCTATACCGCGAAGAAGTCATGGAACACTACGATCATCCGAGGAATCAGGGGGAACTAACGGGGGATAATGTTCAAACAGACAGAGACTCTAATGCTTCATGCGGTGACATGGTGCAGTTTTACCTAAAAATTAAAGACGGAGTAATCACAGAGGTAAAATGGAAGGGGATCGGGTGTGCGATTACCACCGCGAGTGCTAGTAAATTGAGTGAATACCTACAAGGACGGACCTTGAAGGAGTTGAGGGAGATGAGTGAGGAAGAATTGCTCAAAAAAGGAGTGGGATTTGAGGTGAATGCAGGGAGAATTAAGTGTTTGATGTTGCCGGTCAGTGTAATAAAGAAACTAGTGAATACTATTTAACGTTTTCTGCTAGTTTGTTAAAGATTAGTATGCCAAGTCCAATGTTGGTTGCTGCTAGTGTAATGATTCCTGGAACTAACAACCACTTAGGTATGTTTATTTGTCTTTCAACTCCCTTGGGAGAATCAAACTGTGCTTGTTGATATGCCTCGTCATAAACAGCTTCTCTTGTCATAGTTATATTGTAACCTGTTTGTCAAAATTTAGATTGGGGAGGCGGTCGAGGGAGGAAGGATCAGAGAATTCTCCACGAGCAAATTTGTAGGAAGCGACCACGCCGATCATGGCGGCGTTGTCGGTGATTAGTTTCTTGGAGTAGGGGTAGTGGACGCTTAGATTGTATTCACCGGCTACAGAACGGGTGAGGTCACGCAGAGCTACGTTGCTAACCACACCACCTCCAAGTAGGATCATCTGAGGTGAGTAGAGATCGATGGCGCGACGGAAACGGGTCATTAAGTGTTTAAAAACGGCGGTTTGAAAACTAGCGGCAAAATCTTCGACGAACTTTTTCGTTAACTCCGGCTTTTCCCGTTCGAGATACTGGCGAGCCGCAGTCTTGAGTCCGGAGAAACTAAAACTAAGATCTTTCCTCATAGTCATGGGTTCGGGGAGGCGGTAGATAGGACTGCCGACTTTGGCCATCTCGGCTAGGATCGGACCCCCTGGATATCCGAGCATGAGCATCCGGGCCACTTTGTCGTAGGCCTCACCAGCCGCGTCGTCGAGGGTAACACCTAAGAGTTCGTAGACCCCCATTTCTTTCATTAAGACGAGTTCGGTGTGGCCGCCGGAAATGAGGAAACCGAGCGCTGGGTAGAGAGGGTTTGGTAATCCACGAGTACCTGTTTTGCTACGCGAGAAACTGGAGAGGAGGTGTCCCTCCATGTGGCTGACGGCGATGACGGGGAGACTCAGCTTGCCCGCTAGTTGGCGGCAGTAGGTGATGCCTTGCTCGAGGGAGGGGGCCAGGCCAGGGCCTATGGTCACGGCAAGAGCATCAAGTTTGGGATTACCAGCCTTGCGTAGTGCGAGATCGACGACTTTGGGGAGCCATTCTTGGTGCAAACGCTTGGCAATATCCGGGACTGTTCCTCCCCAACTGGCGTGATAACTGGTCTGGCTAGAGACCATGTTGGAGATGACTCGCTCTCCAGTTGTGACGGCGGCACAAGTGTCGTCGAGGCTGGTTTCGATTGATAATATTGTTGGTTCTTTTTGCATAACTTGCATATTATATCTGGAATTATGTTTTTTAGTTCTTTTGCGGGTTCCGCCCCGCATGGCGGCTCACTCTTTTGTGCGTGCGAAAAGAGTGAGATAGAAAAGCACGCCTCGTTTACTCGCTTAAACTCCAGACTCTC
>DALYDJ010000023.1:0-454 GCA_031973275.1 Candidatus Woesebacteria bacterium | reverse complement strand
ATTCGGAAGCTGCGCCAGAGTTGGGACAACATCGTTATCGCTCTTTGAGTTCGTTTGGAAGTTTTGAGCTCCTGAGAAACGAGGAAGAGAGGACTCTGAACACCTTTAAGGTGATGTGTGGGGTACAATAAAAACATGATTTATCACATGACGCACAAATCAGAATGGGAAGAGGCTAAGAAAAAGGGGTACTATCTCCCCACTCGATTTGTAGAAGATGGCTTTATTCACGCTTCGACGGCAGTCCAGGTTCTAGCTACCGCAAATCGTCGCTATAAGGCAGACATGGAGTTAGTACTACTGGCTATAGATGAAAGTAAGGTGCCATCAAAAATTGTGACGGAAGACCTAACGAATAGGGGAGAGAAACATCCACATATTTATGGTCAACTACCTGTTGAAGCGGTGGTGGGCGTATACCCACTGTTGCCGAGCGTTGACGGGAATTTTGAAA
>DALYDJ010000022.1:5154-10457 GCA_031973275.1 Candidatus Woesebacteria bacterium | reverse complement strand
GGGTCGGGGAAGTAACGATAGTCGGCCGCGTCTTCTTTGATCCTCTGAGAAGCTGTTGTGCCGGTATCACTGCGATATCCTCGAGTCTCTTGGACAGGAGTCTCGCCGCGATCGAGGATCTCAGCATGACGAGCATATTCGGTCGTCAAGGCATTGGCGAAGTAGCGGAAGGAATTGATATTCTTGACTTCAACTTTGTAGTTTGGCAGGCCTACGAGGACGGACCTTGAAGGTGTGGGGGCCAGGGATATGTTGGCTTCCAATCGCATTGACCCCTTTTCCATGTCGCAGTCCGAGATCCCGAGTGAACGGATGATGTCGCGGACATTTTTGAGGAATTCCTTGGCTTGCTCCGGACTTTTGATATCTGGCTCGGTGACGATCTCAACTAGAGCTACCGACGAGCGATTGTAGTCGATCAAAGAAACTTGCTTGCCATCAACGGTCGCGTGATGCATCTTGGCGGCGTCTTCTTCGAGATGAATGTGATTGAGTCTCACGCGTCCAAAACTGGTATCGACGTAGCCACCCTGGCAGAGAGGCTCATCTTTTTGGGAGATTTGGTAGCCTTTGGGCAGATCGGGGTAGAAGTAATGCTTGCGATCAAAGTGAGAAAACTCGGGGATCTCGCAGTGGAGTGCCAGACCCAGGAGAATGGTATCTTCGACTGCTTGTTTGTTGGGGACCGGCAAGCCACCAGGTAACCCTAAGCATACGGGGCAAGTGTAGATGTTGGGCTTAGGTGCGTGAAAAGGATCGTTTTTGCAGCCACAGAACATCTTGGATTTGGTTTTGAGCTCGACGTGGATCTCGGCGCCACAGATTAGTTGATAGGTCATTTGATATTTTCCTTCCAGCTGGTTGATTGCTCGAAAGCGTATGCGAGATTAAAAATAGTTTGCTCGGCAAAATTGTTGGCCATGAGCTGCATGCCGACGGGCAGTCCTTTGAGCAAACCAACCGGCACGTTGACACCAGTGATACCAGCTAGAGAACTACCCTCGAGGAGGAGGTCAGAGAGCTCACCAAACATGGATTGGTTGAGACTAGAGCCGAGCGGTAGCGCGGTCGAGGGAGCAGTCGGGGCTAAGATAGCATCAACCTGAGTAAAAATGCGGTCAAAATCCTGGCGGAGGAGCATGCGGACCTGCTGTGCGCGCTTGTAGTAGGCATCGTAGTAGCCAGATGAGAGCGCATAGCTACCGAGCATAATACGACGCTTGGCTTCGGCCCCAAATAGTTCTCTACCATGGCCATACCTCACGCCGTCAAAGCGAGACAGGTTGGATGAGACTCCAGCTCTTTGGATGATCGTGTAGTCGGCGATCGAGTATTTGGGGTCGAGCATCGAGATATCTACCAAGACAGCGCCAAGTTTTTCTAGCTGTTTGGCCGAGTCCATGACCATGTCGTTGATACCAGATTGCGTATCTTTGTGAAAATATTCTTTGGGGAGGCCGATCCGAATACCTTTGATATCACTACTTAGATCAGCTAGGTAATTGGGGACAGGAATATCTGGGGTCGTGGCGTCGTGCTCGTCGTGGCCGGCTATGACTCCCAGCATGAGAGCTGAGTCGGCGACGGTCTTGCTGAGCGGTCCGGGAGAGTCAAGTGATGCCTCCATGGCAACGACCCCGTACCGACTAACTCGGCCATAGGTAGGTTTAAAGCCGATCACGCCACACCAACTAGCTGGTTGTCTGATACTCCCTGCAGTTTCTGAGCCAATCGCTTCAATGACTTCGTTTGATGAGACAGCGGCGGCTGAGCCACCGGAGGAGCCACCCGGTAGTTTGCTTGGGTCCCAAGGATTGTGCGTGGGACCATAATCGGAAGTCTCGGTACTAGAGCCGTGGGCCCAGGCATCCATATTATTCTTGCCTAGGATGACAGCGCCTGCTTCGCGCAACTTGGCGACGACTGTAGCGTCGTATTGGGGTAGGTAGTTATCTAAAACTTTTGAACTGGCGGTAGTGCGCTGATTTTTGGTCAGAAAATTGTCTTTGAGTGAGAGGGGGATACCCGCGAGCGGGTGAGACGCTAGATTCCAGATTCCAGATGCTAGATTTTTGTCGGCGATTTTGGCTGACTCCATCGCATCATCAGAGAGGACAGTGGTAAAGGCATGGAGAGCTGGTTCTTGTTTCTCGATAGAAGCGAGACAGGAAGTCGTCAGTTCGAAGGACGAAAACTTTTTGGAATCTAATCCTTGCCGCGCTTCGATCACTGTGAGTTTAGATAGATCTGTCATGATTGATCCTCGAGTACCCCTTTGACCATAAAATAACCACCGTGCGAAGATGGTGCATTGCTCAATGACTGCTCCTGGGTGAATGAAGGTTTGACGACATCATCGCGTAAAACGTTGGTTAAACTGAGTGGATGAGCGAGAGGAGTGACCCCTACAAGATCGAGCTCGTCAAAAACTTCGACGGCTTTGAGAGCCTCATCTAATTGGCTGTGAATAGATTTTTTTTCGTCTGCTGACAAGGTCAACTTGGTCATTTTGACCAGCTTGGCGAAGTCAGAATCTGAGATTGTGGTCTGAGTTTTCATGATGACTAGTTTACCACTTAACCCCGTCCCTCTAAAGCCCGGATGCGCTCAGCGATCGGGGGGTGAGTACTAAACATCTTGGCCATCCAGGAGCCGTGGGTTTCTGAAGTAACTGGATCGTCGATGTAGAGATGGGCGGTCGCGGTATTGGCCGTCTCTAGCTGGATATCCTCGTTGGCGGCAATTTTCTTGAGAGCACTGATCAACCCAGATGGTTGCCTGGTGATGTGGGCTGCGCTAGCGTCGGCATAAAACTCGCGGCGGCGAGAGATGGCGAGCTGGATGAGCTGGGCGATAATCGGCGCGAGGATAATAAATACGAGTCCAATGACCATGATGATCGCATTGCCTTTGGAGTCACTATCTCTGTCCCCTCCCCGATGCCAGCTGAGTCGCCAAGACCAATTGAGAATCATGGCAATGCTCCCGACCAAGATAGCTACAATGGTCATGAGACGGGTATCAAAGTTGCGAATATGGCTGAGCTCGTGGGCGACTACCCCCTCTATTTCGGTCCGGGTCATCGAGTCTAGCAACCCTTGAGTGACGGCAATAGCTGCGTGATCCGGGTCACGACCAGTTGCAAAGGCGTTTAGGGCGGGACTATCAATCACATAGATCTTGGGTTTGGGGATTTGGGCGACACTACTCAAATTTTGGACTATGTTGAAATAGGTTGGGTGAGTTTTGTGGGTGACTGGGTGGGCGCCGGCCAAAGACAGTGCAATAGTATCGGAGTTGTAGTAACTAATCCACGATCCTACTCCAGATATTAGTACGGCGAAGACCATAAAGGTCCAGTCGTAGCCATAGATATAGCTAAAAAAATAGCCGAAAGCAGAAACAAAGGCGATGAATAAGCTGATAATGAGCCAGCTACGACGTTTGTTACTATCGATCTGCTCGTAAATATTTTGCATATTACAAACTTATCTTGGGTGACTTGGTCTCGGCAGCGGTCACGGAGGTAGCGGATTCCATGTCAGCTACCTTGAGGCCAGCTTGCTCTTTGAAACCGAACATCCCTGCCACTAAGTTGCTGGGGAAGGTGACAATCTTTACGTTGTAGTCGGCAGAGAGATCGATCAAAGTGCGCCTGGCGTACATGACTTTGTCAGAGGTATCGCGGAGCTCTTCCATGAGGTTGGTTACTGTTGTATTGGCCTTGAGCTCGGGGTTGCTCTCGACGATGACCGATAGACGTGGCAAGAGATCGCCGAGCATCGAGGCGGCTTTGGACTGTTTGTCGATATTGCCAGACTCCGAGGCAGAGTTGACGGATTTGCGCGCGTCAGCGAGCATAGTCAAGATATCTTTTTCGTGCTTGAGATAGCCTTTAACACTGGCTTCTAAATTGGGGATCAAATCGGCTTGGCGCTTGAGCTGATTGCCGATCTCCTGGATACTGGCCTTGATCCTGGTGAGGGCTGTCTGGAAGAAGTTGTAGAGCGAGACTAAATAGAGCCCGACTCCAACGGCTAGTAGAATAAGGATAGTAGTTGTTTGCATATGACCTCCCTGTAATTTTGTTACAGGCACAGTATAGCAAATTTATGATAAAATGTTTCCTTGCGAGGGGCTGTAGCGCAGTTGGTTAGCGCGTCTCCCTGTCACGGAGAAGGTCAGGGGTTCGAATCCCCTCAGCCTCGCAACGATCTATTTCGATTCATTTAGATATATTATCTAAACTACTAATCCGTTAGGATATAATCTTTTGTAATGAAAAAATATGTTCTGTGGTTATTGATTGGATTACTTACTCTGATCTACTTGATATTCGTGACATACAAATATTTTCCGTATGCAATAAATAAAAATATTAATAATATTGCTAGGGATCAAGAGTTTGCTTCTGAGATTAGAGCTATTCGAAATAGCAAGGGCAACTGGCAACCTTACGATAGTTCAGACTCTGGTTTTTCACTAATGATCCCCCCAAATACTGTGATCCGTCCGTCAGATTCGACACAAAAGAACACTATGATAGTTGATACATTCGAGTTTGAATCTCAAGACGACAATGCTATCTTTATAGAACCACTAAATAGAGCTAAAACTGATTCGATCCGCATATCGAAAATCCATATTCTTAACAGAAGAAACTATACTAAGACCGAAGTTGTGAATGGCAGTGAAAGAAAATATTTTAATGAAATACCCATGTCTAACTCTACTTTTTGCAAAGATTACATACTTGTTAAAGATCAAGGACTGAAATTTTTTGAAAAAACAAAACTTGTAAAAATCTTGGATAATCTGATGTTATATTGTAATCCACTGAATGACGATATTTCTTTGTTCTCTATTGGAGATGGAAGTAGCTATGATTGGTTTTACAGGGATACTATTTTGCCTATAAAAAAGTCTGAAGCTAAACCAGAGATTTATCAACTCAATTTGGATATCATAAAAACAATTACTTTTCCCTAGCCTTCTACGCAATAGCACACGTGATCATAGTTGTTCTAATATCCTCCACCAGTCCTCGAAAGTTAATTATCTTTTTGCATATAGTTTGATCTCGTTGACACAACCCATAAAGTTTTGCTATTGTGGTCATAGATAATTATTTTCCTGCCCGGGAGGTTTTGATCTATGGAAACGAAACTAAAGCAGTTGCTAAAAACTATAAAGCTGAATGAGTCGATGCTGTCGATGATTTTTGGCGTTGTAACTGTAGTCCTAATTGGTGTACTGGTCGTACGCATGTATGGTGCTAACCGCCCCACAATCACCCCAGAATC
>DALYDJ010000022.1:1926-5144 GCA_031973275.1 Candidatus Woesebacteria bacterium | reverse complement strand
ACTGATTGGTGTTTTGGTAGTCAGGATGTACGGAGCCAACCAACCCACCCTCACCGACGAAGCCGATAAAACTGAAGTGAAGATGGAAAAAGTCGGGGATGTAGCCGTCGAAACCAAAGAAGACGGGAAAAAATATCCCGCCGAACTCGCAGAAAAAGTAACGGTCGAAAAAGGTGATAACTTGTGGAAAATAGCCGAGAAGCAGTATGGCTCTGGTTATAACTGGGTCGACATCGCCAAGGAAAATGGACTAAAGAATGCAGGCCAGATCGAGGTCGGACAGGAACTAAAGCTCCCCAAGACTGCAGTGATTATGCCAGAGAAAGCCATGGTAGCCGAAGTCAAACCAGCTGAAGTCGCACCTCTAACTATCACGGGTGATAGCTACACAGTAGCCAAGGGCGACCATCTCTGGGGAATTGCGGTGAAAGCTTATGGTGATGGGTACAAATGGGTCGAGATTGCCAAAGATAACGCCATTGCCCATCCAAATTATATTGAGGTCGGCCAAGTACTCAAACTTAAGCGCTAGGTCAGGGTACCCATAGCGCTTCCGTCAAGGTCAGACCCTCTGAGTGTAAGTAATTCTCTGAGATTGGTCATTGCAGTCCAAGTAGTTCAGACTGTCACAATTGCGAGCGCGTTGGTGTTACCTGGTTTTTGCCAGTGATAGCCGTGAACCACAATGATCGTCTGACCTGGGTGGATCATGTCTCCCTGGACAAGGTCTTTGATAATTTTCTCTGCTGAGCTAAATGGTCCTGTGGGGAGAGAGACCACGACTGGGTGGACACCGTAGGAGAGAGTGAGTGACTCGGCAGTATGCTGGTTTTCGGTGACGGCAATGACGGGGATGTCCAGTCTATATTTCGCCAGGTTTTTGGCTGTAAAGCCGGATTCGGTAAAGACAAGGACCGCGTCGATTTTGGGTTTCATTGTGGAGTTGACAATACTGACGACGGCGCTCGCGATATTGCTCGTAGCATCTGGACACTCGAACACCATTTTGTGGGTGGAGTGCTTGGATTCGTTCCATTTGGCGATCTTGGCCATAGTCTCGACAGTCCGGACGGGGTAGCTACCACCAGCCGATTCCCCCGACAACATAATGGCGTCGGTGCCATCGAATACTGCGTGAGCAACGTCGGTAACCTCGGCGCGAGTCGGTCTGGGATTCTTGATCATGGACTCGAGCATCTGAGTCGCGGTAATGACCGGCTTGTTGGCGATGCGACATTTGTCGATGATGGTCCGTTGCCAGTAAGCCAATTGCTCAAAGGGCACCTCTACCCCGAGATCGCCTCTGGCGACCATGACAGCGTCGGCGGCGGCGATAATCTCATCGATCCTGTCGATGGCCGGCTGACTCTCGATCTTGGCCACAATTTTGGCTGTCATCTTGCGCGACTCTAGCTCGGCTTTGAGCAAATTGATGTCTCTAGCTGAGCGGACAAAAGAGAGGCCGACGTAATCGACCTTGTTACGAGCATTGCTGTTGAGCTGCTCGATGTCGCGATCAATGAGTGAAGGGAAATCAACATCTACCCCAGGCAGATTGACACCTTTGCGATTCTTGATGGTTGAGTCATTTTTGATCTTGACGATCAATTTGTCGTCTTCGACTTTGACTACTTCGGTCTCGATAAAGCCATCGTCGACCAAGAGGTCCTGACCTTTTTTAAGTAATTTGTAGATCTGGGCGTGAGGGATGATCACGTCGATCCCTGGGACAAACGATAAGCCAATTTCGAGGAGCTGGCCTGCCTTGACTGGCACATCAAGTTTGTCCCGAGTCTCTAGTCTGACCTCTGGGCCTTGTAAATCGAGGAGGATGCCGACTGTTTTGCCCTTTTGATCGGCAATTTTTTGGACCAACTTGATGTGTTCACCGTGCCACTCAGGGGTCGAGTGCTTGGTGTTGAAGCGGAAGACATTGACCCCAGCATCCATGAGTTTGGCGAGTACTTCTTCGGTTTCGCTGGAGGGGCCGATGGTAGCGACGATTTTGGTGAGTTTGTCTGTATGCATATAGATAGTCCTTTAATTGGTCGTAATAAATAATTAAACAAAGCTATTGCCAGTCATGTCTGGAGGGATCTTTAGCCCCATGAGCGTGAGGACGGTTGGGGCCACATCGACTAGAGATCCGAGGTAGTGGGCCAGTTTTTGATATTTGGAGTTTACAAGGATAAAGGGAACGAGGTTGGTGGTGTGGGCTGAGAGGCTGGCTCCGGTCTCTTTGTCTTGCATCTCCTCGGCGTTGCCGTGGTCGGCGGTAATGATCGCGGTATAGTCGTGCTCCTTGGCTGCTTCGACGATCTGTTTGAGCGCGAGGTCGATAGTCTCGACCCCTTTGATGGCGGCGGCAATATTGCCGGTGTGGCCGACCATATCGGCGTTACAGAGATTGGCAAAGATGGCATGATGAGACTCTGAAGCGATATCGGCCACCAAAAACTGGGCAATATCCAGGGTTCTCATCTCTGGCTTTTCGTCGTGAGTCTTGACGTCTGAGTTGCTGTCAAACATCATGCGATCCTCCCCTTCCCAGGCCTCTTCCTTTTTGCAATTGAGGAAAAAGGTCATGTGGGGAAATTTCTCGGTTTCGGTGACCCGGAGCTGTTTGAGTCCATGCTCAGAGATGACTTGGCCGAGTGTGCTACCGGCATCTTCGAGTGGATAGGCGACATCGACCTGGTACTCGGGGCTATATTGAGTCATGGTCACATACGAGAGATCCTCTGGTCCATCTTTGAGAAACTTTTCGGTGAGCTGACGAGTGCGGTCGTTACGAAAATTGACGAATATGACGCTATCGTGCGAGCAAATAGCCCCCTCTTCCCCTGGTCCAACCTCGATACAGGCTGGAACTAAGTATTCGTCGGTCACGCCGGCTTGGTAACTGTCGGACAAGGCCTCGCTGGCTGAGCGATACTTTTTGCCGTCTCTTTTTACCAAGACATTAAAGGATTTGTCGGTGCGGTCCCAGTTGTGGTCGCGATCCATGGCGTAGTAGCGCCCGGCAATACTGGCAATTTTGCCTAGTCCGATCCGCTTGATTTCGGCTTCTAGGTACTCGAGATATTTTTGAGCACTACTGGGGCGAGTATCTCTCCCGTCCGTAAAGACATGGAGATAAACCTTTTCGACCCCGTGTTGCTTGGCAGCTTGGAGGAGCGCCACCATATGCTCCTGGTGTGAGTGCACCCCGCCGGTGC
>DALYDJ010000022.1:0-1916 GCA_031973275.1 Candidatus Woesebacteria bacterium | reverse complement strand
TGAGGAAGGCGGGGTTATCAAAAAAACTTCCATCCTCGATTTTTTTGGAGATGCGGACGAGGTCCTGGTAGAGCACTTTGCCCGCCCCAATTGTCATATGATTAACTTCACTGGTACCCATCTGCCCGTCTGGTAGTCCGACGGCTTCGCCGGATGACTCGATCACGGCAAAAGGATAGTCATTGACCAAGGAGTCATAGTAAGGAGTCTGGGCGCAAGCGATGGCGTTGCCGCGATATTTGTTGGTTACACCCCAACCGTCGAGGACGATCAAGAGCAGTTTTTGCTTGTGGTCTTTCATAAAGTTATTTGGTAGTTAGCTGGCGCTCGATCGTCATGAGCCGATTGTATTTTGAGACTCGCTCACCACGAGTGGGTCCGACCTTGATATAGGCCGATCCGACGGCTACGGCCACATCCACCATAGTCGCGTCGTTGGTCTCCCCTCCTCCGCGGTGGGAGGTCGTGGTCATGAGTCCGTGTTTTTTGGCGAGCATACAACAATCAATTGTTTCTGTCAGGGTACCAATCTGATTGAGCTTTATCAGGATGGCAGAGATGGCTTTGAGGTCGATAGCTTTTTGTAACCGCTCGACATTGGTCACGGTCAAGTCGTCGCCGATCAAGGGCACATGGTGCTGATCGGTAATCAACTTGAGTTTGCTCCAGCCTGCCCAGTCGTCTTCGTGCAGCATGTCCTCGACTGTGGCGATAGGGTACTTTTCTAACCAAGTTGCATAGTAAGCAATTAGCTCGTCGCCTGTCAGCAACCTCTTTTCGACGGCGAGATTGTACTTGCCATCCTGATAAAACTCGCTCGCGGCTGCGTCGATAGAGAAACCGATATCCTTGCCTGGCTGATAACCAGCATTTATGACAGCCTGGGTCATATAGGTAAATGGCTCCTCGTTGGTAGGGATGCCATTGGGGGCAAAGGCCCCTTCGTTGCCGACGTTGATCGAGAGCTTATTGGATTTGAGCACTTTGGCGAGCTGATGGTAGCACTCCATGATCATTCGAACGTTTTCGACCACACTACTTTTGCGGATGGCAGTCAAGCAGAACTCTTGGAGATCGGTGGTTTCGTCGGCGTGCTTGCCACCCTCGATCACGACTACCATGGGCTGGGGGAGAGTCTGCAAGTCGACGCCAGTTTGGAATGAGTCGATAATATGTCGGTAGAGCTCGATGTTTTTACTTTTGGCAGCGGCATTGGCGACAGCTATAGAGACAGCCAGGATTGCATTGCCACCCAGGACGGATTTATTTGGCGTGCCATCGAGCTTGATCATGACCTCATCTATTTTGCGCTGGTCGTAGGCATCCATCCCAAGGACAGCGGGAGCAATTTGGGAATTGATGTTGCCGATTGCTTTTAGCATCCCCTTGCCGTTCCAGCGAGTGGTATCCCCATCCATCATGACGGTAGCTTCGTGACTACCGGCGGAGGCACCATAGGGAACAGAGGAGGAAGCCGTGGATCCATCTTCGAGGGTAACAGTAGCCTCGATCGTGGGATAACCACCTGATGCGAGAATCTCTTGTGCCATGATAGATGTGATCTTCATACCTGCTACCTCCCGAAATGATATAAATATTAGACCTAGAATCAAGAAGTATTATGCGCTCTGATTGAGTATTGGGCAAGATGAAAATGAGATATAATAAGAAAAGTGCGAGTATAGTGAGCACATCTGGCGAAGCCAGAGAAATGACTCCAGATACGTAGTAATCTGGGAGTCCAGTGGTAAACTAGTAACCGAGATAAGAAATGATACTTGAAAAGTTAATATTGCGAGTATAGTTCAGTGGTAGAATGATTCCTTCCCAAGGAATAGATACGGGTCCGATTCCCGTTACTCGCTCCAATGAAGCACAATTTGCAAAAATCTCACAGTTTTTGAACGAATTTTTGG
>DALYDJ010000021.1:0-10556 GCA_031973275.1 Candidatus Woesebacteria bacterium | reverse complement strand
TATCTTTATCACTTTGTCTTTTTGGATCAGGACCACCATCCGCCCCACCAGCAAGTAAGTCTTTATCATCAATTATTAGCGTGCTATCTCCTGAGTTTCGACGAGTCATATATGCTTCAGCAATATCAATTGCGCTAGCTCTAGTTGTACGCGCAAATGCAACCACTGTACTTAAACCAGCAGCAACCACTACCGACAGCACTGCTCCCCATATACGCTTCTTCATTTCTTCAATGGTACTAACATTTTCTGGCGTGTTACCATCAAAAATAGCCTGCTCATCCATCCCAGCCACGTGTGAATCTAAATTTCTTGATGTCATATCTTCCTCACATTATAGGTCAAATATTTCATAAGGTCAAATCCTATAACATGTTCGGCAATTACGCCATACATACTATCTACACATCCCATAGGATTATGTTTCATATCTTGACTATATCATACTCATACCGATCTGCAACTACCTACCCTGTTAGCGACTCTGAAATACTTTTCCAAGTACTTTCTGCACTTCTGGGATCAACTCACTCGCCGAGAAAAACACGCCCACTTTTTTCGCCAGTTCTTCCCCCGCCCATTTATTCACTTGGCTTGCCACGACGCACGAAGACATCGCTGGGCTCTTGGTGTACAACCCGGCCACAAGACCTGCCAGAACATCTCCACTCCCACCCTTGGTCATCCCTGGGCTCCCCCCACCGATCTCGATCCTCTCCTTGCCACATGTAATTACATCCACTTTTCCTTTCGCCAATATGGTCACCCCACGATTTCCTAATTCCTCTACACTATTTCCTAGTCTGTCCAACTCTCTCTTATTTGGCGTCACGATCATCCTCGCATTCAATAGTTGTGGGTCCACCTCTTGCAGCGCTCCCCCATCCACCACCCATCTCTTATCTGGATATTTTTTCAAAAGCTCATTCACAATTGCCCTTGTGTTTTCGCCTCTCTCCATCCCAGGCCCAATCAGGATACAGTCGTCCTCCTCGATATAGCGATCTCTCTCCTCCCAAGGGACCACAATCCCCTCCCAAAACTTGTCTTTGGCTCGCACCCGCATCAGTTCGTTGTTTTCCATCGTCGGACTACTAAAATGCACCATATCGACTATTTTTGCTGCCATACAAGCCGACCAAAAAGAGGCAGCGTGAAACAGTTTTGACCCCCCTATTACCATCACTCGCCCATTCTCTCCCTTGTGACTCGCTGTCTTTGGCAAAATAATTTGTTGTAAGTAGTTATCAATAGCAAGTTTATTCATTGAGCCGTATTATATCCGCCTCAGACATGATTGCCACTATCTCTTCCTCGCTGGTAGTCACGATCGTCTGTCTTGCGTCCATCATTTTGACGACTTCTTCGCGGTGCACCTGGTCTAGCTCAGAAAAAATATCATCCAGCAGCAAGACAGCTTTTACCCCCAGTTTTCCCTCCGTGTACTGCATCGCCCCAATCTTGAGAAATAGCACAGCTAGCCTCTGTTCCCCACGGCTACCATACTTCATCAGATCTCTATTTTCCCCTATTTGAGAATTTGAGAATTTATGATTTGAGATTATTTTAAAGTCATCTTTGTGTGGCCCAACCAGGGTATATCCGATCGCCACCTCTGCTTCTGCGTACTGTGCCAACCGGCTCTCTGATATGCTCGATGCATCGTAAACGAAGCTATAACTGCCAAAGCTAGTTACTACTCCACTCAAAAATTGCAGATATTGGCGGCGATAATCACTCACAATATTGCCATTTTTTATGATCGACTGGTCCCAGTACGCCAGTTGCTCTCGCCTAGCCAATCCGTCTCGGATGGCGTCAAGCAGTCTATTGCGCCGTTTCAGGGAGGCCTCATATACTGTTAGGGCACGACCATAATCGGGGTTGGCCATGCTAAGGGCCTCATCCAGATAACCCCTTCTGCGACTCGGTGACCCTTCGATCAATCGCATATCCTCTGGTCTAAACAACTGGACTATCAACTTGCCGACAAACCCGGTCTTGTTCCGGCTCACTCCATCTACCAAATATCTCCGTTTGGGTGTCCTCTTGCCCATATACACCCCTCTCGTCATCACCATCGAGACCTCAACTCGCTGATCATTGTGCTCAACCACTCCCGAGACCGAGCTCAAATCCTCCCCAAAATGGATCATCTCACCCACTTCACTCGCTCGCTCGCTCTCACCACTGGCAAGCAGGTAAATTGCCTCCAAAATATTGGTTTTACCCTTACCATTTGGGGCCAGGATGACCGTCTTATCTCCAAAGTGAAATACTTTCTTTTTATAACTACGGAAATTATTTAGCGTCAACCTCTCTAGTCTCATCAAGGGTATTATAACTGTATAATTCTCCAATCCCAAATTCTCAAATATCAAATTAATATCTTACATATCGGAGAATTAGATAATTTATGATTTGTAATTATTTTTGACAGTTTTTGCACACCCACGTCCCCCTACCCCCAACCACAATTCGATCAAGCGCTCTCCCACATTTATTACACGGCTCGCCTGACCGTCCATAAACCAAAAACTCCTTTTGATATCCGCCTCGCCCGCCATAAAAATCTCTATACGTATTGTCGCTTGCCCCGCCTACCGCTAACCCTCGCTCGAGTACGAGGCACAAACTCTCGCGCAGTTTCTTTACTTCTGTCAGTCGCAAACTATTGGCTGTCCGCCTTGGATCTATCCCTGCTAGCCATAGTCCGTCGTTAGCATAGATATTACCTACTCCGCAGAGGACCCCTTGATCGAGGATTACCTCTTTGATCATTCGCTTGGTTTTTTGCAACTTGCGCAAAAACTCAACATCGCTTAGATCCCAGGGCTCAGGACCCAACTTGTTCCTAATTTCTAATTCCTGTTTCC
This sequence comes from Candidatus Woesebacteria bacterium, assembly GCA_031973275.1. Lineage (GTDB taxonomy): Bacteria > Patescibacteriota > Microgenomatia > UBA1400 > UBA12108 > CAJAUT01. Next base: position 7,680 of record DALYDJ010000021.1, on the reverse strand, counting down.
CAATATCCTCGACTACTTTGATATATCCAAACATTCGGGTATCCCAGTAATATACTTTGCGCCCGTCGCCCAGTTTCATCACCACCCTTGTGTGAATTGCTGTTTCATAGTCAAATTTGAGAATTTGAGAATTTGAGATTTGTGATTGTAAAACTAGCCTCCCCGTCATCTTCAAGTGGATCTGTAGTCCTCTCCCCGACTCAAACTTGATGAACAAATACTTACCCGTTCGCCGAACCGCCACAATTTTTTCCGTCTCTGACCATGGCAAGCCTTCGTAGCAATGGAGCTCCCTCACCTCAATTTTTGTGATTGACGCACCAATAATTTCCTTTTCCAGTTGCTTCCTAACTGTCTCGACTTCTGGCAACTCAGGCATGTTCAATTACCTCGCGTATTTCTCGCTCAAACCGTGCTCTCCCGAACCTACTCGCCCACTTTATTATTTCTTCCCTGTTCCACTTAACACTCTCCATTTTCTCAATTCCTGCTTTTACACTCTTTGTGTCAGTCCCATCAATTAGAATTCCTGTTTTACCAGGCTCAACCGTCTCCTTATACCCACCTCCGTTATATGCCAAAACAGGCGTCCCACGCATCATCGCCTCTACCACTGTCATCCCAAAATCTTCGTCCCGTGCCAGTGCCACAAATCCCCTTGCTTGCTCATAAAGCGCTGTTAATTTACTATCCTCGACTCTCCCCAAGCACTCTACTTTTGCCCCTAGCTTGGAATCCACCACCTCACCCACAATTTTTAGTTTGATACCGAGTTTTTTGAAAGCTTGAGAAGCTTCTAGTATCCCCTTCCCACCCACGATCCGACTTACCATCAAATAATAATCTTGATTTGAGAATTGGAGAATTTGAGATTTATGATTAATTTCTATCGGTGGATACACCACAATCGCATTTTTCCGGTAAAACTTCTTTACCCTCCCCGCCACTTCCTTGGAGTTGGCGATCCAGACATCTACCCGCTGTGCCGACTGAAAGTCAAAATAGCGCATGAATGGTGCAACTACCCACTTAAACGCTCGCCCCCACCACTTTTTATCCGAGCCCGTCGGCGTGTCATAGCCGTACAACCAGCGTGGTGGTGTATGGCAGTAAGCAATTACCCTGGCATTCTTTCGCACCTTAAATCCTCTTGCAATATATCCCGAACAGCTAGTGATCACGGTGTCATACTCCCTCAGGTCCAAACTTTTCCATATCCAAGGCAAGAAGAAGCGAAAATAGCTATAAAACCGTCCTATTTTTAGGAACCACCCCCATTTACTCTCAACTATCTTACAGTCACTAAACATTGCCCTTGCAGTACCACGCTTGGTGAGCGCCGTATAAATCGGTGCCTCTGGGTACATATCAGCCAAAACCCTAAGTACTCTCTCCGCTCCACCAGCTTCTAGTAGATAGTCATGCACTAGTGCGATCTTCATTAAAACAACCCCATTTGATTTTCATTTTTTGCTTTTTTGGCATTGTCAGCGTGACTATCAGGGAAAATGCGCCGTACCAAACTCTTAAAGTTAAGCTCCTCAAATTTCTGTTTGACTTCCTCGGTAGCAAAACTTTTATACTCCATTTCATCTAAAGAGATCTTTAGTGGCATATCTGTCACGATGCGAGAGAGATCTTGGGACAAAAAGGCGCTCTCCTTGCCATCTGCTAGTTTCTTGGCAGTTAGTTCGCCAAAATGAGTCTGCACTTCTTTAATATCTCTATACACTCGCTCAAGACTCCCAAACATTTTGATTAGGTTGGCGGCACCTTTGGGTCCAATACCTGCCACGCCCGGGATGTTGTCACTAGAATCTCCTATGAGAGCCTTGTAGTCTACAATCTGCTCCGGGTGCACGCCGTACTTGTTCCATACCTCATCCGGTCCGTAGAGCACTGGGGGGTTCTGCCCCTTTGCTGGGGTCAGTACTCGCACATGCGGACTCACCAGTTGCATAGTGTCTTGGTCGCCCGTGAGGATTATTACTTCATTATCTTCTGACCCCATTTTAGAAAGAGTCCCGATAATGTCATCCGCTTCATACTCTTCCTCTGCCACCTGCACGATCCCCATGGTTTTAATCACGTCTTTAACAAGGGGGATTTGTTCAACCATTTCTGAGTCAGCCTTTGGTCTCTGCGCTTTATATCCCACATATTTGAGATGGCGAAAGGTAGGCTTGGGCAGATCCCAGGCCACCATCACATGACTTGGTTTCACTTCGTCCAATGCAGAAATCAAAATACTCGCAACCCCATACACCGCCCCGACCACTACCCCAGATTTCGTCGTAAATGGAGGATAGGCATGGTATGCCCTATGCAACAATGCCGACCCATCAACCAACAGTAATTTGTTCATCCCTATATTCTACCCTACAGGTATAGAAGTGTTTGGATAGTACTGTTTTAGCACAGTGCAGGGTCGAACCTTTAAAGAAAAATGACGAGTCCGCCATCACGAGTCAGTTTTTCCTGAAGTGAGCTTCGCACAAGCAAAAATAGGACGTCCAAACAAATCCAACAACTACTTCTTAACCAGGTAATCCAAATGCTTCTTGATCTCTTCCATCTTCTTGTCCTGCAAATCAATCCTATCCAGCAATCGCTTCATATTAAAATCTTCTTGGTACCGCAGTAGCTCTACCGACACAAACGCCATCACTGCACCAAACAATACCACCCCAAACACCTCCAAAAACGCCGCTACTATCCTACCCATCACCGTGACTGGCACCATATCCCCATACCCAACTCCAGTGACTGTGGTAATCGCAAACCACAAACCGTCGCCTTCGTTTAAGATCACAGCACCAGGGGCATTCTTTTCTATTGGTGACATGAGTAGCCCCATGACCAAAACCGCAAACATGAGCCCTAGCAATATCTTCTTAAACCTGCGACTGTGCGATAGTTTTACCGCAATTTGTCTAACTTGTCCGTTACTCATAAGCTACACTATACTCGTTTTTAGCTTTTACTTCTTTCTCCGTGACCCCCACGATTTTCTCAAACTCATCACGCTCGAGCGATTCTTTTTCCATTAGCGCTACGACCACTTTATCCATAATCTTGCGCTGATCTTTCAGAATCTGCATGGTAGTTTTCTCACACGCATTTACGATCCGCTTTACTTCAGCATCGATCTCTGCCCGCTTTGAGTCGGACACGTCGGTCGGCTCCATATAGTTCCTACCCCACTCCGAGAATCCCTCTTGTGGACCAAAATCAATCGGTCCAAGTGGCGACATACCATAATCGATCACCATCGCCCGAGCGATCTTGGTAACCCTATCAATATCCGACGATGCCCCTGCCGTTAAATCGTTATAAATCAGTTTTTCTGCCGCCCTACCACCTAACAAAGTACAGATCTCTTCCAGTAGCTCTGTTCTGGTGCTTTGATATTTATCCACAGCTGGTGGGATCATAGTAAAACCGAGTGCTCGACCGCGCGATATTATCGAAATTCGATGGACCGGATCGGTGTGAGATAGGAAGTGGGTCGCAATCGCGTGCCCTGCTTCATGATAGGCAGTCATCTTGCGATCTTCTTCACTCTGAATGCGTTTTTTGGATGGACCCATTTTTACTTTGGTCGCCGCTTCTTCAATATCGTCAAACGTTATTTCCTTCCTATTTTCCCGTGCGATCAAAATAGCCGCTTCATTCAGCATATTTTCGAGATCGGCACCGGTAAATCCAACCGTCCGCTTCGCCACCGATTCCCAGTCGATATTAGATACAAATGGTTTCCCTTTGGCGTGGATTGCTAGGGTTTTTTTACGACCTTCGATATCTGGCATATCAAGAGACACTCGCCTATCAAAACGACCAGGTCGCACCAGTGCTGGGTCAAGGACATCTGGTCTATTGGTAGCCGCAAGTACGACTACATTCTCCTTGATGGTAAACCCGTCCATCTCTACCAAGATCTGGTTGAGAGTCTGGTCACGCTCATCGTGACCACCCATTGATCCTGCTCCACGAGTCCGACCTATGGCATCGATTTCGTCGATAAAAATGATCGACGGACTAGCTTTTTTGGCAGTATCAAACAAATCGCGTACTCGGCTCGCACCAACACCTACTAGCATCTCCATAAACTCGGATCCTGCCATCGAGAAAAAAGGCACTCCTGCCTCTCCTGCCACCGCTCTAGCCATGAGGGTTTTACCCACTCCGGCCGGACCAATCAGGAGCACTCCACGTGGAGTCCTCGCTCCCACTTTGGCGTATTTATCGGGATTTTTTAAGAAATCGACCACTTCCTCTAGCTCTACCTTGGCTTCATCCACTCCTGCCACATCACTAAACTTCACATTTTGTTTGCCTTTGGAAAACAACTTGGCCTTCGATTTGCCCATCCCAAACATTCCACCCCCACCCATTCCACCTGGTCCTCCCCCTCTCATTTGTCGCACTATCATCACAAAAAACAACGCCATGAGCAAGAACGAGAGGATATTAAGTACTCCTCCGAGTTTATCCATAAAGCTTCCATTTTTGACTTTAAAATTCACACTGGCAGGGTCAATCTCATACTGCGTGAGCAGCTCGGTAAATGTGGCTCCTGTTTCTTTGGTGCTAAATTTCAGGATTTGCTCGCCACCCTCCTGAGTAGGCAGGTAATCGAGGACTACTTGATCACCCATAATCTCGACACTCTTAATTTTTTCGTCCTTGATATCTTGCATTGCCTGGGTAATGGTGACGTTGAGATCAGCAGTCGCGCCCGACATCCACGTCATCATGGCTGGTACAAACAAAAACAAGATCAAGCCCCAAACAATTAGTTTTTTGAGATCAAATTTGAAGCTCCACATCTTAACTTCCTTTCCTTTCAACTCAGGGGATAACTTTGGTGTTTCAACTTTCTTTGCTTTTGCCATATCAGACATTCTACCCTATCTCGACCAGTTAGTCAGTAGGAATGGGATAGAAAAGGAAAAATTGGCGGATGAAATTTTGTCGACATTTTTACAAATAGAGTCATGTGGTCTGACTGTTTTGGTGCAGTGTAGTGGATCGAAGCTCAGCGCAGACCGTCACACAAACCAAAATATGTCAGACTGAATGACCACAGCTTAACCTTTAGTGAAACTCGCTCCCCACTTCTACTTCCTCCCCCACTCTCACGATATAAGGTTTCCCGTCAACTGTATCGCAAGCAAACAACATCCCCTGCGACTCTCCAAACGGAGTCTTCTTCGGCGCCAAGTTCACCACCCAGATCGTTTTCACCCCCACCAGTTCTTCAGGATTGTACCACTCTTTGATTCCACTAAATATGGTCTTCTCCCCTATCTCACCACCAAAATCTACTTTAAACTGAATCAGTTTATTGCTCCCCTCCGGCACACTGGCCTCCACAATTTTCCCCACCCTCACTTCAATCTTTACATAATCGTCAAAATTTATTATGTCTTTCATATCAGCCCAGTCCCATTTTTTGCTTAACTTCCGCGACTGTTACGCTCGCGATCGCTCGGGCCTTCTCAGCACCTTCTTTAATTACTTTATCAACGTAATCTATATCTGCTTCCAACTTTTTCCTCTTCTCCCTGATTGGCGCCAACTCTTTATCAATAACCTCAGCCAGCTCGGCTTTCAAATCACCATACCTGATCCCATCGCTGACATATTGATTCTCGTATTTCTTTCTCTTCTCTACCCCCTCAAAGAGCTCGACTAACTTTAGCAAATTCGTCACTCCACCCTCTACAGGGACTACATCACCTTTTCCACTGTCTGTAGGTGCCCCTGAAAGTCGCTTCTTTATTATCGCCAAATCATCAGTCAGATTAATATAGCTACCTGGGACACTCTTACTCATTTTGCCACTCCCCGTCAAACTAGGAACATACTCTCCAGTCGTGGCAAAGCGAGTTGGCTCAGGAAAATCCATCCCATACTGAGTATTCATTTTTCGTGCAATCTCACGCGTTATTTCAATATGTGGCTCTTGATCTATCCCCACTGGAACTAAATCAGCTTTATAGAGCAAAATATCTGCCGCCATCAAAACGGGATATTGAAACAAAGCCATTGAGACATTTCCCTGTTGTTGTTGGAACTTGTCTTTATACGTGGGCAAATGCTGAGCTCTTGCAACTGTAATTACAGTCGACAAGAGATATGCCAATTCCACATGCTCTCTCACCTGGGACTGTATAAACAACACGGATTTTTCTGGATCAAGCCCTGCAGACAAGTAGTCAATGATGACACTTCTTGTGTCATGCTGAAATGACGCTACGTCATATGGAGTAGTAATCGCATGCAAATCTGCCACCATATAATTAGTTGTATAGCGTGGGTCATCCTGTAAAGCAATCATTCCTTTCACGGCACCCAAATAATTTCCTAGATGCAACTGTCCTGAGGATCGAATGCCCGCCAGCACTCTACCCCCTCTCGTCACTACAGTCTCATTTGCCACATTCATAACCATACAATTTGGTATTTTCTTCAAATCGTTCGCTTTGTATTTAATCGTTACCGAATTACTCCCACTCCCTCCCATCAAATACTCTTTCTCAAACATCTTTTGGTCAAAAATCGTCACATCAACTGGTGATAAGGGCCGGGCCGCACCCCTACGTAGTCCTGTTAATTGCTCAAATTCCTCCGGTGGCAACATCTCTAGCTTCTCGACACCCAAGGCTTCTTTAACCTTAGATAGCTTAAGCTTGGTGTCATCTCTCCGACTGATAGCTACGTATTTATCATCAGCAAGGTAGATGAGGGTCGAGAAACCATCAGAAAGTGGCAGTCCTAAATACCCCATTACGTCTACCACCTCCACCATCTCTGGATGATTAATCAACTCATGGCTTATACCAAGCTTTGTTAACTGTTGACTATATTTTTTTACTGTATCGTTCATATCTTCTCCATATTGTACTTTGCTAGCTCTCGGATTAAAAGCTTACTCGTCATTTCTTTTAACTCCCTCATCAACAACGATCCTTTCACATATCTGTCATACAAATCCTTGACTTCTTCATCATCTGGATTCAAAGCTTGCTGGAGAGCAAATACACTACATGCTTCCGGCACTCCTCCAAATTTCTTGTGGTCCTCCAGCGATCCCACCGCCCCTGTAAATGATCGCATAATTTTTCGTCTGATCGCTTCAGGCTTATCATCCAAAAACAAAGCACTTTCTGGAGTCGATTTCGACATTTTCTTTTCTGGATCAGCTAGACTTGGGAAGAATCTAAGTACCAGTTCTGACGGTGGTACCATCCCAATTTTTTTCGCTACATCTCTCGCTAGTAAAATATATGGGTGTTGATCTATCCCCACGGGGATCAAGGTGTGACGTGGCCCACCATTTTGTGGTAGTTGTGGCATGAGGATTTCGGCCAATTGCACACACCCACGGTAAAAAACCTGTCCTGAATTAGTCAGTGACTCAGCACCAAACAAGTGTGTTAGCTCAGCCATGCTCACATACCTACTTAGTTCAATAGCAAACTGGTAAAGCTCTTTTTGTTCAGTGTCTATCAAATAGTGAGTTTTGTCTGGGTTAAACCCCATTTTATGCAATATTGGGATTATCTCTTCCCGCGCGTTCTTTGTCCCGTCCGACAACTTTTGCACTTTCCCGTCCACATAGCTTTCATCATCGGTCAAAGGAATGTACAGCTCACCTCCCATTTGCTGAAGTTC
>DALYDJ010000020.1:2395-10785 GCA_031973275.1 Candidatus Woesebacteria bacterium | reverse complement strand
GTTTAGTTTGGTGAGTTGTGACTCCTGCTCAGGAGTTACCTCGTCGGATTTAACAAATTGGATATCGAAGATCATGGGGGCATTATCCTACTTTACTCTTAGACTTACCACCTTTAGTCCATGACCAAAAAATGTCCCCATATTTAGGGTTATCATTCCTTCTGTTTCAGCTAAGGGGTTGTATGGCATAGGTAAAGTCAACGCAAATTGGTCTGTCATCGGAATACTTTCTCCTTTTGCGTTTCTCTCCTTAAAGTCGAAATGAAAATTGTAAATACCTTCGTTACCACTTGTCGCTGTTCGTGTAATTGCTAAGTTATTAATCACGTTTTGTATTGCGGGATGAGGCAGCTCGTGCGAGCTTTGACGTTTTGCACTGATGCTTGTTTCCAAGTCTGAGTTGATGGCGATTCCAATATTCTCAAGCGTATTAGTTGTAGACCCGTCAGAGCGAGTATGAGTTGTAAACTCTAGTACATATAGCTTCGAAATCTCTTGCTGCTTTTTACTGTCTACTACCTGATTTAGGTGAGAGAGTAGCCAAATGAATGACGGGTCCAGCTCAGAAGGATTACCATCCTCGTTTATTACTTGGAACTCGATACTCATTTCTGTAAAGTTGGCAGCTATTTGGAGGTAGATATACCCCTCTTCCCCTTTCCGTGTGGGATACCAAAACCCATCTCCATGCCGGCGCATTCCGTTCTTTTTCACGATGTCATTGAGGTCATCTTCACCAAATTTTATTCCCTCTAGACTACTAGGGCTTGGCTTTGGTGTTGAAATCGATCTGTCATTCTGTACTACCTCAGTAATTTGGTTAGACTTCGCGTTTGCTCCAATGAGTGAAGCACCTAGTACTCCGATCAGACCCAAAACGGCAACTAAGATTGTTACCTTGTGGCTTGTTGTTAATCCACTAATCCGGGGTCGTTTGAGACTGTCAGCATGGGCAGGGAGGAGTTTCATGTGACTGCCTCGATTCGATATGTATATCCCCTATGTTTCACTTCCTCACCAACCACTTTCTTCCAAAGCGCTTTGCCAATAGGAGTCCGTAAGCGAGTAAAGTTGGACAACTTATGCTTACCTTTATACTCAAATGGGATAAAGGTGTAGATTTTGTAGCTATATAGCTTGTCGTTCTTTACTATCTTCGTGAGAACGCTTTTGTATCTTTCAACTTTTTCTCCGTTACTTTTTTCTGAAACCTTAGCGTTTTTCAATATATCGTCCAATTGTCGGAGATCATCGATGTATGAATGCGAAAGGTTTAATGAGTTGTCAGGAGATACGAGTTCTACGATGGCTTTTTTAACCGCTTTAAGAAACTTTTGCGAAATATTATAGTAATCAACCTCCAAGATTTGACTGAACACCTCCATCATTTTTCTGGATGTAGCGGTTGTCAGCCGTTCATCTTCCATTTCCCCACGAGGATCAACGATGGTTGTGTAGACGGATAAAATGTTTTGGAGTCTATTGGTTGATTCCTCTGGTAAGTTGTTAGCTTTAGAGAGTTCAATCATTGATGTTGTGTCGTCTATTAGGAGCTGAAGATACTTTTGAAAACTTTCGTTCCCCTGATGATTAGCCTTGTTGATTTCCTCAATTATTTCCTTTGTGTCTGACTTTTCAGCGAGCTGCTTTAGCTGATCCACTGCAATAATGGCCACTGATGGTTTGTTGTTCTTTGTAACGACTACAATCTTGTTCTCTTTTTGAACATGAAGAACTAGGCTTGCGATTTTTGTCCTGAGATCTCTTATACCGATAATCATATGTGTACACATTATACACATTTATTTTAAAATGTCAATAGTATACATATTCTTATACTAAGAATAAGCATTAAAAAGCCCCGGGTGACCGGGGCTTTTATGGGTAACGGGCGGGGATAAAACCCGCCCATACGAATAACAACTATTTCTTTTTCTTTGGCTTGGCTTCTTCGACGACCTCGCCTTCTTCGGCCTTTTCTGAAGGTTCCGCGGAGGCGTCAGCCTGTTTAGCCTGCTCGGCTTTGGCGGCATCTTCGGGTGAAGGCGCGGCCTCAGCGGCGGCTTTGTAGAGGCGCTCGCCGTACTTGGAGAGAGACTCGGAAGCTTTTTTGTAGACTTCGTCGATGGACTCGGCCGTCGCATCGGACTTGTCTTTCTCTTCCTTCAAGGCTTTGATGGCTTCTTCGATCTCTTTCTTCTCTTCCTCGGTGATTTTGTCGCCGGCGTCTTTCACGGACTTTTCGGCCGTGAAGATCAAGGTTTCGGCTTCGTTCTTTTTGTCGACGAGCTCTTTCTTTTTCTTGTCTTCGTCGGCGTATTTCTCGGCCTCTTGCTTCATGCGCTCGACCTCTTCATCGGTCAAGTTGGTGGCATTCTGGATCGAGATCTTCTGCTCCTTGCCCGTGCCTTTATCCTTGGCGGAAACGTGCAAGATACCGGAAGCGTCGATGTCAAAAGTAACCTCGATCTGAGGGACGCCACGAGGTGCTGGGGCGATACCGTCGAGGACAAAACGACCAAGCGTTTTGTTGTCGGCTGCCATGGGGCGCTCACCCTGCAAAATGTTGATCTCGACCTGGGGCTGGTTGTCTGCCGCAGTGGAGAATATCTGAGACTTGCTAGTTGGAACCGTGGTGTTCCTGTCGATGAGCGGGGTGCGGACTGCACCCATAGTCTCGATACCGAGAGTCAGGGGTGTGACATCTAGTAAGAGGACGTCGTGGACTTCACCGCCCAGGATACCTGCTTGGATGGCGGCACCAACGGCTACGACTTCGTCAGGATTGACGCCTTTGTGGGGCTCTTTGCCGAAGAAGTCGGCAACCGCTTTTTGGACCGCTGGCATACGAGTCTGGCCACCAACTAGCACGATTTCGTCGATCTCGCTGGCTTTGACTTTGGCGTCTGCCAAACATTTCTTAACTGGTTCCATGGAGCGCTTGATCAGGTCGGCAGTGAGCTCCTCGAGCTTGGCGCGACTAATCTTCATGGTCAAGTGCAAGGGGCCATTTGGACCCTGAGTGATAAAGGGTTGGTTGATCTCGGCTTCGGTACTGGTTGAGAGCTCGATCTTGGCTTTCTCCGCACTGTCGCGCACGCGCTGGAGGGCTTGTTTGTCAGAGCTTAGATCGACGCTGTTCTCTTTCTTAAATTCACTTACGATATACTCGATCAATTTAGAGTCGAAGTCATCACCACCGAGGAAGGTGTCGCCATTGGTCGCTTTGACTTCAAAGACACCGTCGCCGATTTCGAGGACTGAGATATCGAAGGTGCCTCCACCTAAGTCATAGACCGCGATTTTGCCGGATTTCTTTTTGTCCAGGCCGTAGGCGAGAGCGGCTGCGGTTGGCTCGTTGACGATACGCTTGACTTCTAACCCGGCGATCTTGCCGGCTTGCATGGTGGCTTGGCGCTGAGAGTCGTCGAAGTAGGCGGGAACAGTGATGACAGCGGAGTCTACTTTGGTACCCAAGTACGCTTCGGCGTCGGCTTTGGCTTTACCGAGGATTTTGGCGGAGATTTCCTGGGGCGTATAGACTTTATCAGCGACTTTGACACTCGCCATGTTGTCTTTGCCACCCACGATTTCGTAGGCGACTTTTTTCATCGTATCTTTGACCATGGCGTCATTCAACTTGCGGCCCATGAGACGCTTGACACTATAGATAGTGTTTTTGCTGTTTAGGATCATTTGGTTTTTAGCTACAGCCCCCACCAAGTTTTTAACTGGCTCGACGATGGATGGGAAAGTGTTACTGCCTTCGTGGGTGGGGATGACTTTGGCTTTGCCCCCTTCCATGACGGCGACACAACTATTGGTGGTACCGAGATCGATACCGATGGTTTTACTGTTTGTGGTTGACATATATTGTCTCCTTTAAAATATAAATACTTATTAATTCCTAGAGGGTCTGACCTTCCCTCACATCTTGTTTTGGTTCGGGCTGGGCACTTCCTTTAAGGTCAGACCCTTTAACCCCAGAACCGACGACGACGCGAGCCGTCCGGAGGACTCGGTCGTGCAGGCGGTAACCTGGGCGTACTACTTTGATGACTTTATCTTTTTCTCCTTCACCTAGCTCTTGGCACTCCATGGAGGTAGGGTCATAGGGACCGTCTGTTTTGACTTCTTGAACCCCTTCGTCAACTAAAAGTTTGTCAAATGAACTCAAGATCATATTGAGACTTTGATCTTTAATTTGGACTGATGCCATGGCGAGGTGGTCGCGGATATCTAAGAGTTTGGTGAGGAGATCGGCTTTGGCAAACTTGACCACTGCTGAGCTCTGGTCGGAAAAGCGACGCTCGAGATTGGCGTAGTCGGCGAGGGCGCGGGCCAGACTAGCTTTAAGGTTTGAGGTTTGTGGTGATAGGTCTGGTTGTGATTGTTTAGGTGCTTGTTTTTTCATATTGTTAACTCCATGAGGCGGATATTTCGTCGATTAAACCCGACATGTGACGGAGCATGGGCATAACGTAGGGATAATTGAGACGTGCGGGACCAATGACACCGATGTGACCGGTCAGGCCACCAGCGGAGTAATCGAGGTAGGCCATAGCACAAGGATAGAGATACTCGTTGCCAAACTCGTCGCCGAGGACGATATGGAATGGTTGAACGTCTTCGGTGCGAGCAAAAATCCCCTCCATTTGTTTGTACGACTCGATCATGGATAGTACCTGGCGAGTGACGTCGATATCGAAGAATTCGGGGAGGCTCAAGAGGTTGGCGTAGCCAGCAGAATAAACACGACCATCGCTAGAGGTAGCAAAACTGATGTTGCCGGTTTTCTCCGATAAAACGCGCGTGGCTTCTTGGAGGAGAGTATCGAGCTGTTTGCGGTGGTCCCAAATACGCTCTTTGACCGCGACTTCTTCGGTGACGGAGAGATCTTCTTCGTGCATGAGCTCGGAGACATAGAGTTTGAGGGCGATCGGGGTCGGGATACGACCAGCGGAGGTGTGAGGTTGTTTTAAGTAGCCCAAATCCTCGAGGCGAACCATCTCGTTGCGAATGGTCGCAGGACTGACACCGAGATTGAATTTTTTGTCGAGCGTGTCGGAGCCAATTGGCTCACCGGTCGAGGTATACTCCTCAACGACCGCTTTGATAATTTGGATTTGGCGTGGGCTTAAAGGTTTCATATTAGCAGTATCATAACGAGAGTGCTAGAAGTTGTCAACAGTTAAAATGAGGTAAGATTAAGGAATGGGCACTGAATCGACGCAAAATGTAGAGGTTAGAGCAGGAGAACTTTTCTCGGAAAGTCTTAGTACTCACCAGCTACCCACAGAGTTAACACCTACTATTCTGATTGAAACACTAATATCTCCCAAGCACTTCCCAGTAGTGGGTAGGATGCTCCAGTTTTTTGGCTCAAGTAGCAAAACTAGTTATGCGACTGAGTGGAGTGGGCAGCATCTATCTGAAACCGATAATAAACAAGTTATACCGCGATATCAAGCTAAATTGAAAGAGATGGCCAGTAAACGGCTCGACGGTGACAAAAGATTTTGGGCTTTGGCGCTCGCACATTCTAAGGGTGATGAAAAATTAGCAGGAGATCTATATACGATGATGCGAAAGATTGCTCCTCTATTAGGTTTTAAGACAGAGATGCAAACTGGAGCATCCGGGGATTACCACTTGCTTTTTAGTTGGATGGCTAAAAACATTGCTGAGTTGAAACCGCTGATCTTAAATGACTCGAGTGTCAATAGAATTGACCGTCTCGGCGCTCTCATTGGTCTTAACGGTGAGAAAGCTAAGATTAACTTGGAACTTGTGGACAACCTTATACAGGGTTGGCGAGACATTATCGGTAATATTGATTTAGATGCGGCTACCATTGGTAAACCAAAACTAGATCCAGAGAAACGTAAATTTAGAAGATCTGGTAGCACTAGTGTCACTGGTGACTTTGAAGATGCTTTTGTCGCGGCAGGTAAACTTGACAATGAAGCATTTGCTAAGGTTTTCTCAATAGCGAACATGACACCGAAGATTCGAGAAACATTTAACCGGAGGATCGGACTCGTACAACTCATCCTCCTAGGAACCATTCAAGACACCCCTGTTGCTGGTCGAGCTCTACAATCAGGTGATCTACCCATACGCGAACTCGGTGAGATAGTGAAAGTAAAGTTACCAGTGCTACTCTCTAATTTGCAAGAACTCTCAACTACACCTCCTAAAGCGCGTGATTTGGATATGTTTCATCGTGGTATAGATCCTGACTTGGGTAATCAGACGCCCGCTGAGACTACTGATCAACTCATCAAACTAGGACAGGATAAGGTAATCCCTGGGTATGGAGCACCCCAAGCTCTCCTACATGCACACAGCGAAGCCGTATTGCGTGGCAACATGGATAAAGCGAATCAATTGGAGAAACTAATGCTTTACTCAACTCGAATAGTCACTGACGCTCACACGATACAAGAGCTAGGACTGGACAGACTCTTGTGGGAGTAATGTATATGCCTTCGTATGATGGAGATCGGCATGATATCTACTTTCCCGAGTTAAGCAAACCGGTTTTGCTGAGGAACGACGACCGACTATATACATCATTTACTTCTGCTTTGTATGAGATTGATGTTGCTCACTTTCCTAACGCAAATACTAAAGCCGCCCGTACTAGAGAAGCACTCACCAGATTTGCATCACTACGTACCCATCCCATTGAGGCTATGCCTTGGTTAGATGAGAGGCTTAATAAGCCTAGGCTATACGATATACCTTGTAAATGGGATTTGCTTCCGCCGGAATACGCCCAAGTACAAAACCCATGTGACCAGTATGCTGACGTAGCCTTGGTACCATACGCTCCATCACATGACTATTTAGAAGCTAAATGTAGTACCTTGTATTCTCCTCAGAGTGATCTCGATCGGAAGGCTCTAGATATTCTAAGCGATTATGGATTCTACCGATTAAGAGGTATGAGAGAACTTGATTCAGAATATAACACGGTATTTGAAAATCAAAAGGAGCATATTCCGGAGCATAAGTACCACGCCACTTGGGCCAAAGATACTGCGTATGACGGAGTTGATGTAGCTAGATCCATTACTCATCAAGAATCTGTTACTCGGATGTTTCAAACCTCAGAAATAATCCCTCAGGATACACTGGTCGACTACACGAGTCCTGATAATCTTAAAATGCGATTTCCGATGCCGATGGATCTGACTCGAGCAGTGCGACAAGCTAATACCCTGCTGGATGCTTTGCGCAATGAGATTAGAGAATATATCAATGATAACGACGAGATAATCCGTGACTATGACAAACGATCACTTCAATTATTTTTAGGGTATCGCAACGCCATTGATGGGTGCAGGTGGCACTTGGAACACAGCAGTACCCAAGACGAGGCTACCACGGAAATGCTCAGACAAACCCTGCAAGAGGCGTATTTGGGATTTAATACTGTTTTGCAGACATGCAACTCCCGTAATGATGATGGGGATCGATTTACTACTTTTCACGATATGACTACGTTGATTGCGGGAGTAAAGGTAGACACACCACACGAAGATGGGCGACATGGTGACCGCGCTGTGTATGAGGGTAGAGCGGACTATTTAGATGCGTTTATGGCGGTAGGGCAATACATGCAGGTGGCAGATGCCTATGCAAAGACTGTCGTAAATCGGCACCGATTAAGGTGGACTGCACACGAGGGGGGACGAGCATTGTTTGGAGACTTCCGGACGAGCCATGACACTATGCGCCAGCAACTTACGGTCATGAGTATTTTGTATTTGCGGATGCCTAAGTGGCAGCAAGAAACGTATGCAGATCTAATAGAAGAGCAATTTGCCGGTATGAGGATTATTATTAACGATAAGGATGACGCGAGCCGGTCAGATGCGATTAGGCAAGAGCCACTGCTCTATATACCGTCGATAACTTCGGCCAGAAACGGAGACCACTCGATCCCCGGATGGGATTTTAGTGATATACGACAAGTCAACGCTATCCAACATATTGCACCACTTCAGTTATGGGTTCTGGCTCGCCAAGATCCGAAGTACTGGAGGTTTGACGGCAAAATACAAGTTCGAGCAGACAACGGCGTGTCTGATAAGGGATTTGAAGGATTAGGATCTAACGGGGCATATGTAGATACGTATGGATACGTACATCCAGGAGGTGAAAAAGTTTCAATAGAAAATAAGCCTGAATTAGAGTTGGAACTACCCCTTGTAGTGAATGATCAAGAGGTTGAACCCCTACTTGCACCAGAACCAGAAAAGACTTGGATAGAAAAACTATATGACGCTCCTACTTTGCTAGTGGAAAGTCGACTAAGTGAAGAAGCTGTAGCTGCGGTTGAAGCATTGCTGGATACTAACCCAGAAACGGGAAGCGTGGGA
>DALYDJ010000020.1:0-2385 GCA_031973275.1 Candidatus Woesebacteria bacterium | reverse complement strand
ACGGTTGCTAACTTTGCGTCGGCATTGGAGCGTTTACTTGGGAGAGCACCCAGTGAAGACGAGAAAGATTTTATTGCCCTACTCCAGGAACTTAGTATGCTCAACGAAACTCAAATGGGAATGGACACTTTGGATCCTGAGAAATTGGCGGAAGTAGTTGAGCAAATGCGGACGGGCAAAGCAGAGATGGGTGATTTAGACCAAGGCAGTTTGCTGATTATGATGATGGCGACTACTGGCTCAATTCCACGAGAACTGTTGGTTGAGCTTATTTTCAAAAACTTTAAATCACTTGAATCGGCTTTAACACTTGAGCTGGTAACGAATCTTGAGAGTTTAGATAATAAAAGGCTTGAAATCTTGTATCACGAAAAATCAGAAGCTCATCCAATCCTCGATGCACGTAAAGCATTGCGAGATTTTCTCGACAGTAAGAAAAACATCTCTGGCTATGATCCACAAGTAGACACGGAGTTTCGGGATAGAGCTACCGTAGTGATCGAAGAAATGACCTTACTCCTCCATAATAATCGCGAATATGATTCTACAATGCGATCTTCGCTTATCGCTGTCTTGGCGGCGAAGGAAAAGGGTCAGTTTGTTGCCCGTTGTGCGGTCGATGGAGTAACGCTGTTAGCAATGCTTAAATTTGTCTGTCCTGAGCTCTGCGTTTACTACTCCCAAACCTATGGTCCTGAAGAGCTGCTTCCCTTACAAGATTGGTATGACACTCTACCGTACGCAGATGAATCTGGTGGATATAGTCATGGTCTGACTCAAGCTAATTTTTCAAATCCTGATGGTACAACAGACATCTTAACTGGAGATGCTACTGCTGGTAGCACATTTACAGTTGATGCTGATCACCTAACTCCGTTAGTTCAGAAAAATGAAGTGATGAAATACGGTGTGGCTACCCTACAACATTCAAAGCATGTCTTTGGTGGTAAACGGAAGATAATAGGTAATTGTGTAACTGGCGGATCGCACGTTATGGCCAACCTTGCAAGTGATGTGGGCGAAATAGAATATGCACTACTTGCCAATCCTGACTGGGTAGAATTACATCGGCAAATTGCGGTTGATCCAGATATGGATGTTGAGCGGCGCACAAAGTCACTTGATTTACTCCTTATTTTACAGCCGCATCGACTCACCATGACTCCAAAAGGCGACTACCTCAGTGCATATACTGCTCAGAATTTACGCTCAGTCGTCGACTTGTGTCGTACAACAAAGCGGTGGGGTGGAGCTATTTTTGCTGCTAACATTTTACAAAAAGGAGGATACTTTACTGAAGAGATCCGTAGTAATTCTCAAACGTTATACCAACTTATTATTCGAGAAATAGCAATGCTCCCTGAAGAGGAGCTAAGCGCAGCATTGTATAAACAAAGACGCCATTTAGTGCGTAATGACGTTGCAGCAATACGACTCGCCCGAGAAGCGTTTTTGGCGGAAGTTGAAGCTAAAAGGCGAGCCGCTACCAGCGTAAATCAAGCGACATTGATGGATGAAGTTAGAGCTCAGGTAATGGAAAAAATTAATGGTGAACACGAAACCACGAGCAACCTCCTAAAAGAGGCAGAAGAGGTGTTTTATACACAAGAACAGGAAGATATGAGGATTAAAGAAGATGAGTCACCAGCATTTGGTAATGAAGCAACGAACGAGTATGGAGAGGAAATAAGAGCGCGAGCGGTTCAGATAAAAACGGATACTGTGGCTGATGCTCCGTCTGCCCTGACTATCATTAGCCCGCTACTGTTTGAAACTACTAACGAGATAACACAAGAAAAGGCGCTTGCTGCTTACTTAGCAACTGCAGATGGTGCGCGTTTTGATGATGAAACCGCGTCGCGTAGATTGACGATTCTTCAACAGACGTTGACACAAATAGCACTAGGAATGACGCTTAAGAAGCGAAAAAAGGATGTACAACTAAGTAGTGGCTCGAATTCGACCGAACTCGCTCTCTCAGAGATTGAGGAAGACGTAGTTGGTTTGGCGCAAGCCCTCCACCAAGGCTTAGAGAAAACAGCCGCACGTCTCGAGATACCCCTGCCACTGTATGATCCTAAACTATCTCTGGTGACTACAAGCACTCGAGAACTACTACCTCTGAATCAGTGACCTAAATCTTCAGTATCTCAGTAAAAGCTTCCTGAGGGACAGAGACGGAGCCGAGCTGTTTCATCTTTTTCTTCCCCTTCTTTTGCTTGTCGAGAAGTTTGCGGTTGCGAGTCATGTCGCCGCCGTGGAGTTTGGCGGTCACGTCTTTGCGGAAGGCTTTCACCGTCGATCTAGCAATGATTTTGCCGCCGATCGCGGCCTGGATGGCTACCTCGATGAGTGAGCGAGGGATAACCTCGGCTAGTTTGTCGA
>DALYDJ010000019.1:0-10788 GCA_031973275.1 Candidatus Woesebacteria bacterium | reverse complement strand
TTATGCTTGGTGATTATCACGAAGGAGTTATCGGGTTGGTAGCTGGTAAATTAGCAGAAATGTTCCACCGGCCAGCCGTGGTAATGAGTGACAATGGTGAGGTCATCAAGGGCTCTGCTCGCTCCATTCCCGGCGTCAATATCACTAGCTTGCTCAGATCACTCAAAACTCCATTTCTAGGCCTCGGAGGGCACGATCAAGCGGCTGGGTTTAGTCTCTCTAAAGAGCTCGTAGACAAAATGTCCAAAGAATTAGAATCTGTTGCCGACGAGGCAATCGACGACAAGATGATGGTCAAAAATTACTCAGCAGATATCCAGATACCACTCAAATCAACTAGCCTGTCACTAGCTCAAATGATCAACTCTCTCGAACCATTTGGGATGTCAAACCAAAAACCAAAATTTTTGTTCACTGACTTGGTAGTGTTAGAAGATCGCAAATTAGGTGCCGAGGGTAAGCACCGCAAGCTGACCATTGTGCAAAACAGCTTGGATGGTCAATCAGGCGTGACCCGCGAACTCATGTTATTTAACTCTAAAGAGCCATATCCACTCAAAAACTTGCACTCAGTCATAGCTACCCTCGATATTAATCATTGGCGAGACAAGCAAACTCTCCAGTTGATAGGTAGCCATGTGGAAATTTAACCACCAAACTCATCGTGACTTTCTACTTCGCTTCCCTAAGCTCGACCTATCACGGCAAATGCTGGCCGTAAGCTGTATGCTGTTAGCCATTACCTATCCGGGCCACAACCAGCTCCAGACCATCATTGTCCATCCTGGCCCAGTTCATGCTTACGAGTTGCCAGTTGTCAGCCCTGCCTTGTATCCACTTTCAGATGGTATTAGAGTGCCATATGTGACTGCTCGTGCGGTAGTCATCCAAGATGTGGCCAGCAAAACTCTGCTCTACAGTAAAAATCCGGATCTAGTAGCTCTCCCTGCCTCGCTTACCAAACTCATGACCGCATTAGTTGCCCTCGACTATTGGTCAGATCTAAACGATGTTGTAACCGTCAAAAACGAAGATCGAGCTATTGGACAAACTATCGACCTGGAAAAAGGTGAGGTTATCACGATCAACAATCTCCTCTATGGTTTAATTGTCCACTCCGGTAACGACGCCGCTTTAGCTCTAGCCGAAAACTACTCAGGTGGTTACGATGCCTTTGTCAAAGCTATGAACGACAAAGCCAAGTCACTCCATCTGGATCACACTTTTTTCAAAAATCCTTCTGGGGTCGAGCAGTATGGTCACGTCACTACCGCTCGCGATCTAGCAGTCCTTGCGATGGTTGCTATCAATCATCCGGTCATTGCCGACATGGCCAAAACCAAACTTGTCACTATCACAGACACTACCGGCCAAATCACTCATCATCTCGAAACGACTAATGAATTGCTGGGTGTAGTTCCGGGGTTAATCGGTCTCAAAACCGGCTGGACTACCAACGCCGGAGAGTGTCTTATTAGCTATGTCGATCAAAACAATCACAAGACAATTATTGTCGTCCTAGGTTCCCTTGACCGCTTCGGCGACTCTGCCAAGCTTATCGATTGGGTCTACTCTCACCACAACTGGATAACCCCTGATATTTGACACTGTACGACCGCTCTGCTATTCTCACGTTAATTAAATAACAACTGTCTTCTGACACAAGACAATCTGCCTGAGCAGTTAGGTTGGATCCGGGTAAGCCCGTCACAGCAGGATAAGTAAAAGACAAGGTGGCACCGTCGTAAGACCCTTTCAAAGGGAATTAGGCGGTTTTTTTATACCCAAAAGGAGGCATTATGAGAACATTAATATCTGAAACACTAACTAAAGTCGGTGAAGTGGTAACACTCAAAGGGTGGGTCAGTACCAAACGCGATCATGGGAAACTAACGTTTATCGACCTCCGCGATAGGACAGGAACTATTCAATGTGTTGGCTACCAAAAAATGGGTGAGCTGACCACCGAGTCCGTTGTCGAGATAACCGGTTCCACCAAAGCGCGAAATGAAAAAAGCATTAACCCAGAACTACCTCTAGGTACCATAGAAATCGACGTTCAAGCATATACCGTACTAGGCAAAGCAAAAGAACTACCTATCCAAGTAAAAGAAGTGGATGGCAATGACGTTTCAGAAGATATTCGACTTAAATATCGCTATCTAGATTTAAGACGCGAAAAAATGCAGAAAATAATGAAGCTCAGATCCAAGTATTCTCATGCACTCCGACAAGGATTTATAGATAGAGACTTTGTCGAAGTTGAGACTCCAATTCTTTCTAAAGCTACTATGGAAGGGGCCAGAGATTTCTTAGTTCCATCACGTTTCCAGCACGGCAAATTCTATGCCCTTCCTCAAAGTCCACAGCAATACAAACAACTCACAATGGTCGCTGGAGTAGATAGGTATTTTCAGTTTGCCAGATGTTTTAGAGATGAAGATTTGCGCGCAGATCGGGGTTTTGAATTTACTCAGGTCGACGTCGAAATGAGTTTTGTGACCAGTGAAGATGTGAGGAATATCATGGAGGAAATAGTTAAACAGGCCGTAAAAAAAGTCGGAGGAAAGTTGAAAGACGAAGTTTTTCCTGTCTACGCATATGCTGACGCCATCAAGCAGTTTGGTGCCGACAAATTCGATTTGCGAACAGAGGCAGAGAAGCAAGATGGTACTTTGGCATTTGCTTGGGTGACTCGTTTCCCCTTCTTCAAAAGAGTCGACAAAGCAGATGCAGTAGAACTAAGAGATGGTAAAAGTGGCTGGACCTTTACCCACAATCCATTTGGATCTCCCATCCCTGAACACATCGAATGGCACCTCAAAGGTGAGCATATCGAAGAGATTATTGCCGATCAATATGACTTGGTTTGCAATGGATACGAAGTGGGGGGCGGAGGTATTCGGGCGCACAACCCCGACCTTCTAGCTTCCACTTATAGAATTATGGGATATAGCGAAGCAGAAACTCAAGCGAGCATCGGTCATATGTTAGAGGCATTCTCATATGGAACGCCGCCTCACGGTGGGATAGCTCTCGGACTTGATCGCCAAATAATGCTACTATCCGGAGAAAGCTCTCTCAAAGAAGCCATTGCTTTCCCTATGACTTCAACCGGCCGTACGGCGATTATGGATGGCCCGAGTGCCGCCTCCGAAGAGCAGTTACTTGAACTCGGACTAAAAAATGACAAATCTCCCCAAGACGGTGAAGCTGTCTATCAGCTCATTCTCAGCAGAATCAAGGCCAACAAAATTGATTCTTTTAAAGAATATGAGCACGTCTCGGTTCTCACGAGCGAAGAGGCTGCAGCAGCTAGAAATACCACAATTGAACAGGGTGCAAAAGCACTTGTAATGTACGGTGACAAGCAACCAATGATGTTAGTTTTGTCGGCCGCAACTTCCGCTGATTTACATGCTTTTAAACAGCTTTACAACATCAAAGATTTGCGGATGGCGAGTAAGGATGAAGTAAAACAAATCACCAATTTAGAAGTTGGATCAATTCCTCCCTACGGGAGCATCTTCAAGATACCCACCTATGTTGACAACAAGTTGAGTAGAAACGAAGAAATCGTTTTTAATGCTGGTCTTCGTACGAAATCCATCAAAATAAAATACGCAGACTGGCTCAAACTAGAGAATCCAACGGTAGGCGAGTTCAGCAAGTAGTTACTCCAGCCATGCATCAGATATCGCCGGTACGTAAGCCACAAAATCAGGGTCGCCCACAAACACATAAACTGGTTGCATAAATTGTTGGGGAGTATCGGCGTCATAGTATTGGAGCGTGATATCTCGGATAACCACGTTGGTTGTATTTGGTTTGACTCCAGCAACAAACCCACCACCTTTCTGTAGTCTCTGCCATGCCTCAGCAACTCCTATCAAGGGGTAAACTGCCGATCTGGTCAGGTCAACAGGGAAGTAGTTGTACTGCAAATTGACGAATTGCCGTGCATCCTCCCTCTGCAAAGCCAAGACTCCGGTGATCAAACCTTGTTTAGAACTTGGGTTGACTACTTCGACCCCATCAACCGGGGCGCGGTAAAGATTGACTTGTACAAAATGGGCCTGAGACAGAGACACGGCGGAAACGAGTTGATCTTTATCCGCCTTCAGATACTGGACGGTGGGCTTGCCATCCTTGATATCCTCTGGGAGCAACTCAACTCTTGAGAGTAAATTAAGCATTCTATCTTTAGCTTGGTCATCTGAGTAATAGATGGTCGGAGTTGTATAGCTTGGGTCATCTTGCCACCTTTTATCCAGTGTAAAAGCTCCGGTAATAATATTGATGGTTAGAGACGAGGCAATCGGATCAGTTGCATCCCACCGGTACTCCGTTTCCGACAGTTTTTTTGACTCCTGAATAAAATCCAACCTGGTAGCTACTGCCGCCGCCGCATCATAAGCTAACAAATTCGCTTTTTTTATCGGCATAAAAAAGACTTTAAACTGGTTAGGTAGTCTAGTCGGTAGTCCACCAGTAGGTGTTTCTAGCGAATATGTATAACTCGCTGCTTGAGCTTGGGGGAAGATAATCTGTGGTAGTTTCCCAAATAGCACGTCTGGTGGTGGTGGGGGAGGGGGGTTTAACTTTTTCCAGTAGGCAACGGATGCAGTCAACACGATCCTGCCCACCATCAAAAAAACCAGCGCAAAGCCACCAAACTTGATCGCTTTTCGCGCCACTATCGCTGTTTCACCTAAGTTAGCCATATCCCTAGTATACAACGCGCAAGCTGTGTAAGTGGTATTCTTATCCTCATGAGGAAGCTAGCTCTCATGATCACTTTTCTACTTACTGTAGGGTATATTCTATATATGATCAAACCACCGATTATTCTCAACTCGATAGAATGTATATCAGGCAAGGTGAGGGACATTATCTTATCATTCGTTAGACCTAAATATTTTTATAAAGATCCGTTAAACTACTCTCCCTTGCCATTCAAGAGCATAGTGGACGAAATGACTGTTGATTTAGACTTCACAAATAGTCCCTGGAAGTTAACAACCCATTACTTAGAAGAAAATAGAGTGACATTGATTTATTCCTATAAATCTTTTGATGAAAACAAACCAACATTAGTATTTCATCACGGAGCTAGCCAAACCAACCCGCTCGGTCATCTAGAGCTAGTCTTTGGTAGGCAGGTTTACGATCAGTACAATGTTTTTGCTATTCACGCACAAAATCATTCCACAAAAAGTGATTACTTTCATAATTCGGTTGACTCCTTTCTTCATCACCAACAAACATTCGCCGGTTCAGTCTATGCAGTAGAAGAATTACATAAATATCATATAGGAAGATCCTCTAAACCATATATCGTCGTAGGTACTTCTATGGGAGGGATAGTTGCTTCGCTCCATGCGTTCTACTTCGGTTCAGCTGACCTATATTTCCCAGTTGTTGCATATCCAAATGTGGGAGAAATATTCTTAAGCGATGCATATAAATTTGCAGTCCAAGATTGGGAGAACAAAAGACAAAATGTCACATACCTTAATAGTTTTAAAATTGATCAATTTGACCCTAATTTACTCACCAAAGTTTTTCCAATTCTGGGTGAAAATGATCATATTGTAAGTTACAAAAAAGCCAGTAAATTTTGGGAAGAAAAGGGCTTTAAAATAAAAACGTTCCCATACGGCCACTTTACTCCAGGTATAGTCCCAAGCGAGATAAGGAATCTTATAGAAGAAAAAATTAGTCAACTGTAACAAGCCTGGTATAATCATGGGGATGAGTAAAAAAATTGAGTCAGAAACAACTGAGTTTAAAAAATCTATTGCAGAGAAAGAAGAGGCGGGGAAGACTTTAGCTGGGATGGCAAATAAAAATGGTGGTACCGTCTACTTTGGTATAGATAATGATGGGAAATTAGTCGGGATATATGAGGTTAAGGAAAAAACAATAACTGAAATTGCTCATTACTTTGGTGATAATATCGAGCCAAAGCTATACCCTAAAATTGAAGTCGAAAGTTTGTCTGGAAAAGAGATTGTTAAGGTATCTGTAGATAAGAGTTCTCTACCGTACCACACATTCAAAGGATCTCCGTATATTAGAGTGGGACCTACAACAAGAAAAATGTCACAAGATGAGTATCAACGAAGACTCGTATACTACAAAAGTACAAATAAAGATTACTCATCTACGAAGGTTCCTGAATCTAATCTAGAAGATATTTCTCCTGAAGCGATGTCTGAGCTACGTACCTTACTAAAAACATCTGGAAGATACAAATTAAATATCGATAAGTTGTCAGACTCTCAATTACTAAAAGATTTGCTTCTGTATAGAGATGATAAATTAACTGTGGCAGCAATAGTCTTACTGGGAACGGAAGAAGCAATAACGAAGCACCTACCATATAGCGAAGTAAGATTCGGGTTTAAGACAAGTGACCAGGAGATTAGAAACCAAGACACTGAGATATACAAGGGAGGGTACCTAACCTACTACAAACAAATATGGGATAAAATCAACTCTCGTAATTTAACATTGAGCATTCCATTCCAAATGAGACTCCTCGACAAAAAAGCATTCGACGAAGTTAGTATCCGGGAGGCGGTTAATAATGCAATCGTACATCGGGATTACTTATTACCTAGTAGCGTGTTTATTATTCAATATCCAACTAAAATATATATCACAAGTCCTGGTGGATTTCCTGAAGGTATTACTGCAGAAAATATCATAAATGAATCCAAGCCCAGAAACAAACTAATAGCAGACATTTTATTTAAATGCGAACTTGTTGAGCAGTTCGGTAACGGCGTCAATCTTATGTATAAGAACCAACTTTCGCTTGGTAAGTTTCCACCAAATTATTCGAATTCCGATGAAAATCAAGTTCAACTAATATTGGATGGAACTATTCAAGACATAGAGTTTGCTAAATATGTTTTAAGGGTTGCCGAGGAAAAGAATAAAGAGTTAAGCGACTCAGAGCTAATTATTCTTAATAGGGTAAATAACAACTCAAAAATATCAGATGATCAGATTAACGACAATCTCTTAAGTATGGGTCTTATCGAGAAGATAGGTCGAGATAAATATATTCTTTCAAAGAAGTTTTATCAAGACACAAATAAAGAGTGGGAATATACAAAACGTAAAGGCTTATCTAGAAGTAGAAATAAAGAGCTAATCTTAGAGCACTTACGTCAATTCGATAGAGCACGAAAGCAAGATTTTATGAATGTGCTCGGTTTTAGCATTTCAGATGTGGAGTTAAGTAATTTACTCGTTGATCTCAAGAAAAGCAATAAAATCTATTTTGAAGGTGCTCAACGATCTAAAGCTGGATACTGGAGATTAACTCATTAAAATTCATATTTAAGTACATTCTAAGTACATTTAACATACACAATATGATTACATCTGGGAAATTAAGTACAAATATGATAAAAAGGTATAATCCACTCATATGATAGTCAGAACAAGAATTGCCCCATCTCCCACAGGTATTGCCCACCTAGGCACGGCCTATACCGCCATGCGCAATTTGGCGATTGCCCGGCAAAACAACGGTCAGTTTTTGGTTCGTATCGAAGATACTGACCGTGAGCGATATGTCGAAGGTGCCGTAGATGTTATTTTTGACGCACTCAACTGGCTCGGTCTGACAAATGACGAAGGTCCCAATGTAGGAGGTCCTCATGCTCCCTACACCCAGTCAGAACGTCTCCCCATTTATCAACAACATGTTCAGGATTTAATAGAAAATGGTAAAGCCTATTATTGTTTTTGTACCAAAGAGCGTCTCGATCAGATCAGGGCCGATCAGCAGGCAAAAAAAGAGTTGCCTCGCTACGATAAGTTCTGCAGAAACATCGACTTGGTAGAGGCCAAACAGAGAGTAAAAGATGGCGAAAAGTATGTCATTCGTCTCAAAGTACCACTCGAAGGTGTAACTATCTGCCAGGACGTTGTGCGTGGGTCGGTAGAGTTCCAAAACTCCGGTATCGACGACCAAGTTTTACTTAAATCAGATGGCTATCCTACTTATCACCTCGCCGTAGTCGTGGACGATCATCTCATGGGTACAACCCACGTGATTAGAGGAGAAGAATGGCTTTCTTCTACCCCCAAGCATGTTTTGATCTATCAGGCATTTGGCTGGGAGCTCCCCACCTTTGCCCACCTCCCAGTGATCAGAAACAAAGATCACTCCAAAATGAGCAAGCGCAAAAACGACGTTTCTATCCTCTCACATAGGGACAAAGGATACTTGCCAGAGACTATCAACAACTTTCTCGCTCTCATGGGCTGGTCTCACCCTGAGAAAAAAGAGATTTTTTCATTGGACGATTTCCTCAAGTTGTTTACCCTCGAGCGCATTACTCTCACCGCGCCCGTGTACGACATAGAAAAACTTAACTGGCTCAATGGCATTTACATCCGTGAAATGGATGACGCAGAACTCACCAAGCGACTAGCTCCATTTATTCCCGCCGACTGTCCACCCGAGTTGGTGCCCCAAATCCTCCCTCTCATTAAAGAGCGACTCGTCACCCTCAAAGATTTCGAGGAGCTCACCACTTTCTTCTACCGCGATATCACTGTCGATCAAACTTTATTAACGAAAAAGTCGACATTGGAAGAAGTCAGCGCGCAGCTAGTTGCCACCAAATCGTCTCTCGAAGCACTTGATGACAAATCTTGGTCATATGAAAACATTGAGCAAAAAATTAGGTCGTTGGCAGAAGCGAACGGCTGGAAGCCTGGTCAATACTTTATGATGTTGCGCATCGCTGTAACCGGCAAGACCGCCACTCCACCACTCTTTGAAACCATGGCCGTCCTCGGTCGTGAAAAATGCCTCTCCCGTTTGTCCCTAAAGGTCTGACCTTTAGGTTGCAAGTCGATTCAAAACCTACGAGGTCAGACCTTGCAGGTTTTGATTAGATCATCAATCGTCATTAGTTTCGCTTCTTTCTCATTCCTCATCTTCACCTCAATCTTATCTTGAGTCTTTGATGAAACAACCGCTCGGATAGGGCAACCGATCATATCCGCTTCACCTAGCTTTTGCCCGGCCCCCACGTCGGTCCGCTCGTCGTAGAGTACCTCAACGCCCGCTTTAGTGAGTAGCTCATAGACTTCGTCAGCTCGTTTGATCACGGCTTCATCATTTGTGTTTAGGCTCGCTAGGTGGACAGTAAAAGGCGCAATCGAGGCGGGCCATAGTATCCCGCGCTCATCATTGAATTTTTCTACTATTACTCCCATAGTCCGCGAGATCCCGATGCCATAACAGCCCATGATCGGATATTGCTTATTGCCCTCGCCGTCAGTAATAGTCAGATCGAACGCTTTAGTGTACTTTTGTCCCAGATCAAAGACGTTGCCCACTTCGGAGGCCATCGCCAATTTGAGTTTATCTTTTTTGCAGATCGGGCAGTCATCTCCCTCTTTGTAGGTTTTGATGTCATCGACGTTCACACAGTAGTCGCATTTGTCGCAGTACAACACGGGAGCTTCTCCCGCATCTGTTAGCACTTCAAATTCGTAGCTCACTTTCTCGGTAAATGCGCCACCGGAGGCTTCGGTTGCTTTAGCGACCAGTCCAAGTCGCTTGTAGACGTTCATGTACGCCACTTTGGCTTTGGCATAAAACGTATCAAAGTCGGCTTGATTAGCGTGGAAGCTATACATATCTTTCATCAGGAATTCGCGTCCACGCATAATCCCCGATTTACTCCTGAGTTCATCTCGGAACTTCCAGTTGATATGGTAGATGGCCAGAGGCATATCTTTGGCCGAGTGGATCCACTCTTTAGCAAGTGGAGTAACCGTCTCCTCGTTGCTTTGTGACATCGCATATTCTTTACCTGTGCGACTTTTGATTTTAAAGAGTACGTCTATCTTGTCCCATCCTCCCGTTTGTTTCCACAAAGCGGATGGGTGGAGCATAGGCATCAGTACTTCTTGTGCACTGATCGCGTCCATTTCTTCCCTTACTATTTTAGATATTTTGTTCAACACTCTTAGGCCGAGGGGTAGGTAGGTGTAGACTCCAGCCATGACTTGTCGCACGAATCCGGCCTGCACTAGCAAGCGGTGATTGGCTGTCTCAGCTGCACTTGGAGCAGATTTAAGTGTTTTAGCAAACATTTTCGAGTATTTCATAGATCTCCTTTTAGAATAATTTTCCACCAATTATCGCGTTTTGGTTACTAGGTGAGATTAGCACACATTGACCCTCCTCATCAGGTACACCTAGCGTCAGACACTCCGACATAAAGGGTCCGATTTGTTTGGGGGGAAAGTTCACTACCCCTAGGACTAGTCGATTCATCAATGTTTCAGGATTGTAGTATTTTTTTACTTGCGCACTCGATCGTTTTTGTCCGATTTCGCTACCAAAGTCGATAGTTAGTTTATAAGCTGGCTTCTTGGCTTCGGGAAAGTCTTCGACCCCCACAATGCGCCCCACGCGGATATCCACTTTGGCAAAGTCGTTGTAATCGATCATATGTTTACTCCTTATATATACAAAAAACCCTTGCATGCACCCAAAAAAATGGGGACATGCAAGGGCCTTCTAGGGCGGTACCACCTTGCGGTTTTACTCAATTTACTGCGTCTCGTGCAGATTACGTAGTACTCATCGTACTCAGCTCCAGGGCGGGAAACCCTTTCAAAGCTTTATTTATCTAGTGGCATTATAGAGTATAAGTGAGCAGTTCGTCAAAAAGGGGTGTGACACTTGCCTCGGTAATATTGTTCAAATCAATTGTAACTTTGCTCTGCATCCAGTTCTCAAAC
>DALYDJ010000018.1:0-10909 GCA_031973275.1 Candidatus Woesebacteria bacterium | reverse complement strand
GATACCCGAAAAGACACCTATGGGACTAAATTGAAAGCAAAAAATAAAGGAGATTATTCAGCGGTGACGACAAAGATGGAACCAATGGCGCCTACCTGCGCAGGCAGGGTCGCAGAGACAGTGTCGCCAGTGAGTTTGGTGGTGAGCTTTTTCCACGTCTTACCGTCCCACTCGTAGATGGTGGGGTTTACGTGATCACCAGCAGGGAGCTTGAGCTCGACTTGTCCAGCTCCCTTAACCTCGGTTTGGGCAAAGTATCCATAAGGACCCGCTACAACTCTACCTTCCATTTTGGGGTAGCCAAAGGTCTTCATGGTGATAATCACGGCATCTTTTTTGAGGGCAGTTTTGGGTAGTGTGACGTGGAACTTGGCGTCGGTTGAGCTGATCAAGGGATCGGTTGGATCAAAGTGGAGATAGTTCCAGCTTTCCTTAAGTCGTGTCTCACCGTATGTCACGGTAATTGAGCCACCAGTCACTCCCTCGTGGTATGTAATCTTGCCACCACCTGACTTACTGCCCAAAAGAATAGATTTCACAATCGGTTGTTTTTCGCTGGAGAGAAAAATACTGCCTAAAGCTCCCTCTTGCTTGCCGCTCGCGTTATAGATCATTTCGTATTCCAATTCACCTTCGGTGGGTGCCTGGGACAAAGAAATATCCAAACTGCGACCAGTAGAGTCCGGGCGAAGCGTAATGACCGGTCGCTCGGCGAGAGGGATAGTGTTGATGGGGAGATCGATTTGAGTGTTATCTTCCACGACCGTGGGACCAGCGTTACGCTTATTCATGACCATCACGATCCCCACAATCACCACGAGAGCGATTCCAACTACAGCAACAAGAGCTTTTTTATTCATTAATTTAGTTTATCAGAAATATAATTTTCTAGCTCACTAATTGATACTCGCTCTTGTTTGGTGGTATCGCGATCACGGACGGTCACGGTAGAGTCCTCCATTGTCTGGTGGTCAATTGTGACACAAAACGGCGTACCCATTTCGTCCTGATAGAAATAGCGTTTACCGATATTGCCCCGATCATCCCAAGCGGTGCGGAAGGTCTTTTTTAGTCCGTCATAAACCTCTTTGGCTTTACCTACTAGTTCCTCTTTGTTGCGTAGGAGCGGGAAGACGGCCACGGTATATGGCGCGAGACTCGGTGCCAACTTGAGCACGATACGATGATTTTCCTCGTCGTTCCAGTAGACATCACACAGTACCATGAGAACGAGTCTGTCGATACCGACTGCGGGTTCGATCACATGAGGCACAAATTTTTTCAGGGTGAAGGGGTCGGTGTAGCTTAAATCTTTGCCACTGTGTTTGATGTGCTGAGTCAAATCGTAGTCAGTGCGATAAGCTAGTCCCCAGAGTTCTTTAAAACCACCAAAAGGATAATTATACTCGAGATCGACGGTGCGCTTGCTATAGAAACTGCGCTCCTGATCGTCGTGCTCGCGCACACGCAGATTCTCAGCTTTGATACCGAGCGTGTTTTTGACAAAATCCTGCATCGAGTCGAGCCAGGAATTAAATATTTCTTCCCATTGCTCGGTCTCGGGATTAAAGAAATACTCGATCTCGCCCTGTTCAAACTCGACCGTGCGGAAGGTGGCCTGGCCTTTGGTGATCTCGTTGCGGAAACTCTTACCCAACTGTCCTACTCCAAAAGGCAATTTGATACGGGTGGAGTCGAGAATATTTTTGAAGTTGATGAATATCCCTTGGGCTGTCTCGCCGCGCAGATAGGCAAGATCGGCAGTCGCAGCCAGGATACCGAGGTGGACAGGGAATAGCAAGTTAAATGTGCGCGCCTCGGTTAGATCTAGTCCCCCACAGGTGGGACACGAGATTTTATTATCTTTGACGATGGCGGAGAGCTCCTCCATTGACTTACCTTCGACCTTCATGGGACTGCCAATCTTGGTCATATGATCTTCGATCAAGTGGTCGGCGCGAGTCCTGGCATGACAGGTTTTACAATCCACCATGGCATCGGCAAAACTGGCGACGTGGCCGGAGGCCTCCCAGACCTTGGAGCTGGAGATCACGGAGCTGTCGAGCCCGATCATATCCTCACGATCGGTCACAAATGTTTTCCACCAGAGATCTTTGATTTTTTTCTTTAATTCGGCACCGAGGGGACCATAGTCCCAAGTGTTAGCCAGTCCACCGTAGATGTCGCTCCCTGGGAAGAGGAATCCGCGGCGCTTGGCTAAACTGATGATATCGGCAAGTGTAACTGACATGATGACTAGTTTATCACATGGTATAATTCCCGACATGGTAACTAGAATAAGGAATAGCAACATGTTTAATCTAGCTGAGGGTGAACATGTCACCAACGGAAAAGAGACCATATACGGTCCTCAGGTTGTGCGAGTTTTTGAATATCCAGGTAATTTAATAGCTGTACAGGGAATTATAGACAGATTAACTGAAGGTAAGATGGAAATGAATGGGACTGAAGATACATTTGAATCACTTGTGGAATCAAATTAGTTTAGTTTTCAGGGGGCGGGCGACGAGAGTGTCAATGTAGGTGTCGATTTCTTCTAGCGTCAGGGGGCGATCTCCATATCCCAGGAGATCCAAGAGTTTTTTCTTGAAGCGGTAGAGATACTCTGGCGTCTCAAAGCGGGAGAGGTTATCCAGGGCGGTAACGAGCAGTTCGTAGACCTCGGCATGCGGGTCGTGCTCGGGGGTGAGCAAATCAACTAGCTCACCGATCTGAAACAGCCGAGAGATATTCCCTAGGGTGGTTTTACTCAAATGGTGTCCATCTAGGAGTTCGACGCTCGTCAAAGTGCGCCGATCGTTTTTCTCGAAGAGTTCAAATTTGATATGCGAGAAGAGATCGAGCTGACTGCCCCGTTTGGATTTGACTGACCGCACCCCGCGAGCATAGACAGAAATTTTACCTTCTTCGAGGGTATAGATCGTGAGGAAACGATCAGAGTCTTTGACAACGTGGCGATTGATAATGATGCCATTTAATTTTTGGTATTTCATGTTAACCTTTAGGGTCTGACCTTCCCCGCCAAGTATATGCGGGGTTGGGCACTTCCTTCAAGGTCAGACCCTGTAGGGATCATTTAGCAATGATAATCTCTTGGTCAGAATTGAGGATCTGGGTTTTGGGCTTGGCGTTGTCCAGAGTAATTGTATGTTTGATGTCTTTGGTACCAGGCTGTTTTT
Organism: Candidatus Woesebacteria bacterium; assembly: GCA_031973275.1. Lineage (GTDB taxonomy): Bacteria > Patescibacteriota > Microgenomatia > UBA1400 > UBA12108 > CAJAUT01. The sequence goes on along the minus strand of DALYDJ010000018.1, from coordinate 7,709 downwards.
GGATCAAGAGCTTGTAATCATTACCCTCTACGGTACCGGCGGGGACAGTGTATTCGATCTCGAGTTTTTTGACCGATTGGGGAGAGAGCGTAAAGAAACCGTCAAAGACTGTTTTACCAAATTCTTCGGAGGTGATCATGTCGAGCTCATATCCTTTGGCGCTCTTGAGTACTGAGCCTTTGGGGACGTAAATCCTCTGCCAGTCGCGCAAAATGCCATTGAGACATAGGAGTCCGGCTTCGAGGTTGCAGTTGTCTCCCTTGCGCGGATTTTTGTAGGTTAATACGAGCTTCTTGGTGAGGGAACCATCCTGGCCGACACTCACTGTTTGCTCGACTTCTTGGGTCACAAACATATTGGATTTGGCTCCGGCAAAGTTGGTGTCATTCACGTGGAGATAATCACCCACATAATCGTTGATGCGCCCAGCGGCACCCAAAACTTCGACTGCGTTCTGCTTATTCTCGTCCTTGAAGTACATGAGCAAGTGCTTTTCTTTGATACTAGCCACAAAAATATTGAAGAACTCGGCCCATTTGGCTTTGGGACTACCCATCATGTTGGCGAGCATGGAGTTCATGAGTGGGCCTAGGATACTCTTACGACCTTCGCGGATCTCGTAGGTAGGCTTGGTAATGATATTCTCGAGTTCGTAGATAACCTGGGGACAGTCACAGCGAGGATCATTCTCGGCGGAGAACTTGCCCCCAAATCCGGGCACGCCGATTGGACCAAGCACTTTGAGGATGCGAACTGGGACCTCAGTATCGATGGCGATGAGCGCGTCATATTCTGGTCTAGCACTGGAGTCTTGCATATGAGTCGTAAAGGTATCCATAGATTCTTTGAAGTCGGGAGATAGATTCATGTCGCGCAAGTTCCAGTTGTAGACTAGGGGGAGATATTTTTTGATGGGGTCGGGAGCTGGGATCTTTTTCTTGAATCCAGCATCGAGGGTGTAGATGTCCTCAGATACTCCCGGGGTAATTTTGCCTTTTAGAATTGACATAGTGGCATAGGCTGTGAGGAAGCCGCCGGTTGGGCGGAGCTCAGCGTCGTTTTGGAACATGATCAAATATTTTTTGGGCTCGGGGTTACCGAGGAGATCAGGCAAGAGTTTGATAACAGGCTGGAACTGACCAATCGACTCGGCGGTGCCGGCGACCGTACTTTTGAGCGTCACGATCCTCTCGCGTACGGGTTTGCCCCCGACTGAAACTGGATAGCGATTCTCGTTGATTGCCTGGAATTCGGTATTGATCTCCTGGAGTTTGCCACTGATTTGGTCCATTTGAGGAGAAAGTTTTTCGACTGTTTCGGCGACAAAAATGATGCGATCTTCGGCGGTTGCGAGTTGGAGATCGCCACCACTGGTACCACTGAAACCCATGATGTCGGCATAGGGTCTGATGGCAGTTAAAATGAGATCGCCTACTTCAGTCCCCTTCTCTCCGGCGTTCAAGATATGGTCAAAATCTTTGAGATAACTACCAAGTAGAGGTACTGCACGCAGAGGACCGACCCCGTTGTAGCTAGACTTGGCGGAGCTGATCGATGACTTGAGATTGGCCAACTCGGACTCGGCCAAGGCTAGGTCGCGATTTTCAAAGGCTGCCATCATGGCAGAAGCATGAGATTGCGTGGAGTCGAGGTGGACGTAGGTAGCTTTGGCAACAACGGCGAGCCAGATAGAAATAGATGCGAGAAGCAAGAAAATAAATGTGAGGATTAGGAACCAGGGACGTTTAAAGATTGATTTTTTGGGCTTTGGAGTGATTAGTGTCTCTGTCATACCATCCTTTTCATGAGCTTCTATTTGTATTTCGTCTTGTCCATCAGTAAGTGTTTGCTCAGGCTTAAATCCTTCGCCAACGCTTTCGATAGGATTGTCGTTTACCACTTGGAGATCATCGCCTTTGGGGTTTTCCATAGAATCACTATATCATTCCATAGGCTCATGTGTCGAACATATTCCGCGTCAAGGCTTACTCGCTTGTCAAAAGTAACTTCGTTCCTGCCTGAGACTTGCCACAACCCAGTGATCCCCGGCTTGGTACGAAGCACAATTGGCATCAAAGATTTGGTTGTCGGGTACTTTTTGACTTGTTCGATTAGTTCTGTATGGAGATAGGCGCGAGGTCCTACCATCGACATCTCTCCAGTCAGGACGTTAAAGAGCTGAGGAAATTCGTCGATAGTGAGCGCGCGCAAAATACGCCCAAGGGGAGTAATGCGAGGATCGTCTTTGGCCTCGAGTTTCCAGTCCATTTTTTTGAATTTTTTGAGGAGATTTTTATCTTTTTGATGCAAAATATAGTCGGCATCCACTACCATCGAGCGGAATTTGTACATTGAAAAATCTTTGCCGTTTTTCCCAACCCGTTTATGCCGGTAAATAATTGGTCCCTGAGAGGTTAGGACAATCAAAAAAGGCACTATCAACCAGATGGGTAAGAAAATAATCGCTAGCGTGAGGGAAACGATAATATCTAGCAAGCGCTTGGTGGTAGGTAGATATGACATAACTACTCTTGTGCTTCGATCTGTCCGTATAGATCTTTGACTTTGGGTGCTTGCTCTAGGGGAGCAACAAGCATGTCACTGTCGGTTTGGACCACAATCATGCCATCCAACCCAATGAGCCCCATAATCCCATCTTTTTTGGAAATGATCAAGGAGTTTTTGACGTCCACCAAGTTGGCTCGTCCTAGAATAACATTGCCATTCTGGTCTTTGTCGAGACCATGATAGAGCAGTTCCCAGGTACCAACGTCTACCCAGCCAAATTCTGCTGGCATCTCCCACTGGGTACTAGAAGGGAGCTTTTCGTAGAGACCGTAATCGACTGAGAGTTTCTCGAACTTGGGATATTCTTGTTCTAAAACTGCTTTAAAATCTGGTTTGTCTAGGGAGGAGACGATGCGAGTAATGATCTCAAAAGTTGAGGGGGCATATTGCTGATAATAACTCAACAACAGCGAAGTTTTGGTTGCCATGTATCCCGTGTGTATCAAGTATTTACCTGAGCGGAAAAACTCCTCGGCTTTGGCTAAATTGGGTTTTTCTACTTGGCGGATAAACTCGTAGACATCCGAGCCCTCTACAGAATTGATTTTCTCCCCGATCTCGATCCAACCGTTATGAACTGTCGGATAGGTTGCTACTGAGTCGACGAGGATCATACGGTCGTTTTGACTGGCGAGACGGGCGGCTTTTTGGAGTGCAGATAGAAAGACATCGACTTTTTTGACGAGATGATCGGCGCCCCAGAGGAGGATCATGGTCGAGTCGGGGTGTCTGGCATTGATGATGGCAGTGGCTAAGCCAAGAGCGCCTAAATTATCACGCATAGCGGGTTCGAAAATAAAGTTTTCGGGTGGGATTTCATTGGCCTGAGATTTGATTTGTTCTTCAAACAAACCCGAAGTCGCAATATAGATATCTTCGGGGGCAAAAGCTTTGAGTACTCGATCGACTGTTTCCCTAAACATGGAGGTATCGCCTAAGATACTCTCAAATTGCTTGGGATGAGCCATGTTGGAGATAGGCCACATCCTGGTACCTTTGCCTCCACACATGATGAGGACTTTTACTTGGTTGTTTGACATAGTTGTTTGATCCTCCCTTGCATATTTTTAATCCATTGTGACCGGTCAAAACGTTTTGCATTTCTCCGACAATCGGCAGGCACGTAGGATATTGTATCAAACTCTGCCATCGCAGTGGCAAAGGAATCGACTGAGTTGTCGGATAAGAGTAGACCGGTTTTGCCTGGTATGACTATGTCGCACGCCCCGCCGCGTCCATAGGCAATGACTGGTTTGCCGGCAGATTGAGCCTCGCACATAGAGATCCCAAAGTCCTCCTCGTTGGCTTGCAGGTAGGCGAGGCAATTGTGATAGTAACTGGGCAGGGCTTGATCAGACACGTGACCTAAAAGGGTGACAGTTTTCCCTGCAAGACGGGAGAGTGATTTAAACTCGCTTCCCTCGCCAATAATTACCAGATTTTTTTGTGCTTGATTGGCGGCGCGGACAAGAATGTCGATTTTTTTGTAAGGTACGAGACGGGAGACCACGAGGAAGTAGTCAGTTATTCGGTTATTCAGTGATTCAGTAGATCTATTTGTCAGTTTATCCGTCCGAGTGAATCTCTTGGTGTCGACGGGGGGGAAGACAATCTCTGAATCGCGATTGTAGATATTTTTTATACGTTTTTTCACTTGAGTACTAATTGCAATCATTACGTCAGGGCGAGCTGAGGCAGTGAGATCCCATTTGCGGAGGTAATGAGCGATAAAGCGGTAGAGTGGATTGGAGAGATACTCGGTCGCGTGTGAATAAAGGTATCTAGTAGGGGTCAAGCAATAGTGGAGATGAGGGGTCGAGGGGAGAGTCAGGACGCCCTTTGCCTCGGCACTACCCACAGAAATAACTAGCTCATATCCACGCAAATCAAATGACTCAAAAACAAATGGCATAAGATATGGGATCCATTCATGATGGGTACGAAGCCAAGCGATTTTGTTGAGCCAGGAAGAATGAACTCTCCATTGTGCTGAGAATGGGGCCCGAGTGGGATCCCAGACACTGGTATACCAAGTGGCTGTAGGATAGAGATCGTGGAGGGCAATCAAGACCTGCTCAGCGCCACCGATTTTGTTTAAGCGGTCATAAACTACGCATACGTGCATGGATTACCTCCGCAATGGATTTTGCTACATTGTCCCAGGTACGTGTAAACTGCAATTTGGAATTAGGAATGAGGAACTTGGAATTAGCGATAATGTCTACTAGCTCTGAGACAGAGTGTGGATCAAAGTAGGTGACTTGATCCCCGTAAACCTCCCGGTAGACTGGGATATTACTTGCGATCACAGGAGTACCCACCATGAGTGCTTCAAGACCAACTAGGCCGTACCCTTCCATGAGAGAGGGGGTGACCAATAGCGAGGCCGAGCGATAGACAGAGACCAAGTCTGTGTCTTTGAGGTGAGAAAAAACGTGGATCCGAGAGAGGTCGTAGGGGGCGAGCACGCGAGCGAGAAACGGCGATGATTGAGCAACAATCACTAGGTCATAATCCTTGATATGTTTCATGGCTTCAAGTAGGACTGAGAGGTTTTTGTGAGGATAGGCGTTACCGACAAAGAGGAGATACTTCGTGGGAATCTCAAATCTTAAATTCTCAAATTTCAAATTTTGGCGAAAAATCTCATCTGGCGCCTCGGGGATGGGGTGGATACGCTCTGGCTTGGTGGTAGGAAAACCTGCCAAAATATCGTTCTTGACTGTGTTGGTGGGCACGATAATATCACTTGCAGTGGATAAGGTGTGCCTGATAACGCGATTATAGCCGTAGCGTTTGAGAGCATAGAGCCAAGGCGAGCGAGTGGTTGTATCACTGCCCGTAGAGTGGGTTTTGATCAGGTCATGGACTGTCACGACGGTCGGGAGGCGGGAGAGAATCGGCGTGTTGAAGTGGAGGGTATATAAGAGATTCGAGGAGAGAGACTTGAGGAGAGAGGGTAAATAGATCTGCTCGGAGAAGGAGTAATGGGGAATCTCACAATGGATTTTTTCGATATTCTTGCCGGCAGGGAAATTGTCGTACTCGGCGTCGCGTAGCAGGACCTGCAAGGTGTAATCTTGAAGATGTTTGGGGAGATATTTAAGGACGTTGGTCGTGTAACGACCAAGACCGGTGTGACCACTACCATAAAACCGAGCGTCGATTGCTATCTTCATGGAGTCATTATATATTATTCCATACCTGGTCTTATAGTATAATTGCCGCCATGCAATATGTCCTTGAAAATATTCGTAGAATATTTCGACCCTCTCTAGAAAAGTTGGCACCTCTCTATGATGATCTGGCAGGGGGAGGCTGCCATCAAATGGATGTTAATTATCTGCGATGGCTCGCAATCTCGGCCTACAATCAATCTCCAATTCCTGTTGATGAAAGACAAATTCTTTATGGCGAATCTAACAAGCCAAAAAAAGTAATAGCGCGTACTATTCAGAAGCAGTTATCTGGTACTACTAAGTCTCACCTCGTACTATCATGCCCCAAACGTCCAGAAGTAGAAGGACTTGTCCTTAATAGACATACAAATCTGACGTGTCGACCTTTTTACAAATATGCAAATTACTCAGTTAAGGCTATACATGTATCTTTCCAAACAGCTCTAGCGGCTGACCTAGAGAAAGTCAATTTAACCCCTCCTCCTAGTACAGATGCATCCGCCCTGTTACTAATGCTCTTATCTATGAATAATCTAGCTGTTGGCACCCACTTTGCGGCAAATTTAGAGTTATATGGAGATTTAATGAGTAAAAACTCTTTAGTTAGAAATGGTTGGAGTGATTCTACTGCTTATTAGGCCAGAGTGACGCGGTGAAACTTCATCAGTTTAATCCCCAGGAAGACGATCCAGTTGATAAAGAAGGGATACTTTTGCACGTAATGTTTGCGATAGAAGATCTCCATAGCCTGGACCGACCAGAGCTTGACTTGCCTGGTGGTGAGGTCTCCTGCGGTACTGACTCCCCTACTCTGCTTGGACATGCCGGTTGTGACGCCTTTGTAGTGGAGGACCGTGACTTTGGGATAGTACCAGTTGCGATAACCAGCTCGTTTGAGGCGATAGCAAAAATCCAGATCTTCCCCGTAGAGCGGATAGTCTTCGTCCCACCAACCCACTTGCTCCCCTACCTCTTTGCGAAGGAGCATAAACATCCCGCCGATGGCATCGATTTCGTGTTCTTTTGTATATCCCAAGTAGTTTTTGGTATAGAACCTAGATGTCAAACCAGAAAAATGGGCAAAGCTAGCCCAAGGAGTAGGGAATCCGCGGTGGCTGGTCTCGTCAATTTTGCCGGTGAGTGCGAGGTTTACCCTGGGAGTTAGTGCACCGATTGATGGGTCACTCCATAACTTGTCAAAGCACTGCTTAAGGTCATAGTCGGACTGGAAATTGACATCGGGATTGAGGAATAGAATCGTGTCGGCCGTAGAGCGGGAAACGCCCAGGTTGTTGGCAGTGGAAAAGCCGAGTGAGGTGTTGCGAGCTATCCAGATGACGGATTTAAATTCTTGGGCGACCATCTCCTTGGTGCCATCGGTCGAGGCGTTGTCGACTACGATAATCTCGGTTTTAATATCCTGCTGTGACTGGACCGATTTGAGGGTGTCACGCAAAAAATCTTTGGCGTTGTGAGTGACGATGATAATAGAGATTGATGGCTGTTTCATAATTCTCCAATCATAAATTCTCCAATTCTCAAATATTAGTGTTCAAATTGTTTGTAGACTGAGTCGAGTACTTTGGCGATATTGTCCCAACTGTAGCCACGACGGACAATTTTTTGGCCGGCTGTACCTAGGCGTTGTTGGAGCTTGCTGTCTCTCAGGAGCCTGACCGTCGCATGAGCCAAGTCCTTGGCACTATCGGCGATCAACACATCTGATCCATTTTGGAGATCTAACCCTTCGGCGGCCAAGGTAGTAGCTACAACTGGAGTGCCGGTAATCATCGCTTCTAGTACTTTGTACCTGGTCCCTTTGCCACTGCGAATAGGAGCCAAGAGGACATGGGCGGTCGCAAATGCATCGCGGATGTCATCGATCCCACCCATAACTTCGATAGAGGGTTCTTTGGCATAGGCTTTGATTTTGTCGGTGGGGGAAAACCCAACAATCTTGAG